>CAKTED010000047.1 GCA_934546725.1 uncultured Oscillospiraceae bacterium
GTCGACTTTATCGACATGCTCAATATCATGCAATCATTTGCAAGGAGGAAATATTATGGCAAAATTCATTACCGCGCAGGAGGCCGCCGCGCTCATCCCCGACCATGCCACTGTTGGCGTTGGCGGCATGGGTCTGGCCGGCTGGCCCGAGGAGGTCGGCGTCGCCATACGCGACAGATTCAAGGAAACCGGCCATCCCTGCGACCTTAATCTTAAACAGGGCTGCGCCATGGGCGACTGGAAGACCCGCGGCACCACTCATCTCGGCGAGGCTGGTCCCGGCCTTGTAACAAGATGGTCCGGCGCACACGTCGGCAGCTCCTTCGCTCTGCGCGACCTCGCACTCGAAAATAAGCTCCAGTGCCACTGCCTTCCCCAGGGCGTTATCGTAAACCTCTGGCGCGAGATAGCGGCAGGACGTCCCGGCCTTCTCACAAAGGTCGGACTCGGCACTTTCGTTGACCCCCGTGTTCAGGGCGGCAAGATGAACGACGCCGCCACCGACGATCTCGTTGAGGTCGTAAACTTCCAGGGCGAGGAATATCTTTTCTATAAGGGCTTCAAGGTAGACGTGGCTCTCCTGCGCGGCACCACTGCCGATGAAAACGGCAACATCACCTTTGAGCACGAGAGCTTCATAAACGAGGGTCTCGCCATTGCCACCGCTGCAAAGAACTCCGGCGGTATAGTCATTGTTCAGGTCGAGTACCTCTGCAAGAAGGGTACCATGGAGCCCAAGGACGTAAAGATTCCCGGCGTACTTGTTGACTATGTCGTTCAGGCTACCTCCACGGATGCCTGCTGGCAGACCGAGGGTCTTTATTACGAGCCCGCCTTCTCCGGCCAGATCAAGAAGCCTCTCGACGCGATCGACAGACTTCCCTTTGACGAGCGCAAGATCATCTGCCGCCGCGTGGCCATGGAGCTTAAGAAGGGCGACGTTATCAACCTCGGCGTCGGCATCCCCGCCGATACGGCGAAGGTCGTTAACGAGGAAGCCAATATCGACGATTTCACCATGAGCACCGAGAGCGGCATGATCGGCGGCGTTCCCTCCGCCCTGCCCAACTTTGGCGCGGCATATAACGCCGAAGCCTGCATCGATCACGGCTACATGTTTGACCTTATCGACGGCGGCGGACTGAACATGACCTGCCTCGGCCTCGGCGAGGTCGACGGCGACGGCAACAACAACGTCAGCTATCTCGGCAAGATGATGACCGGCCCCGGCGGCTTCATCAACATCACTCAGGCCACACCGAAGGTCATCTTCTGCGGAACGTTTATGGGCAAGGCAAAGCTCAGGCCCGGCAACGGAAAGCTGGAGATCCTTGAGGAGGGCAAGATCCGCAAGTTCGTAAAGCATGTAAAGCAGATCACCTTTGCAGGCCAGTACGCCGGTGAGAATCAGACCATTCTTTACGTTACCGAGCGCTGCGTATTCAAGCTCATTGATCACAAGGTCACGCTGGTTGAGATTGCCCCCGGCATTGACCTTGATAAGGACATCCTTGCCAATATGGACTTCAGACCCGAGATCGCAGCCGATCTCAAGCTTATGGATCCCGAGATCTTCAACGAGACCTGGGGCGGACTTGGAAAATATATCGACAAGTAATTATCCATTTACATACGCAAAAAACGGACCGTCTTATAAAAGATGGTCCGTTTTCTGTTTTATATTTACACAGCTTTTCAGCTCAGTGCCTTCAGGTCTGCAATAAGCGCGTCAACATCCTCCTCGCGGCTTGCCCAGCTCATGCAGAAGCGAACCGCGGTATGCTCATCGTCCGGCTTTTCCCAAAACGAGTATGCATACTTTTTTCCAAGCCTGTCAAGCAGCGCATCTGGCAGTATCGGAAACTGCTGATTGGTATATGAGTCATACAGCATCTCATACCCAAGCTCCTCCACGGCGCGCCTGAACCTCATCGCAAGGCGGTCGGCATGCGCTGAAAGATCAAAATACAGTGTTCCCTCAAGCATGGCACAGTACTGAATACCCAGCAGCCGCCCCTTTGCCAGCATGCCGCCCTTCTGCTTGAGAATATATCTGAAATCTCTGCGCAAATTCGGATTCATTATGACCAGCGCCTCGCCGAAGAGCATTCCCTGCTTCGTGCCGCCTATATAGAAGGCATCGGTCAGGCGGGCGAGATCCGCAAGCTGAACATCGTTCACCTCGCTCATAATGCCATATCCAAGCCGCGCGCCGTCAACATAGAGGTAAAGTCCGCAGTCTCGGCAGACCTCGCTTATGGCTTCAAGCTCAGCTTTGGAATAAAGAGTGCCGTTTTCCGTGGGCTGAGATATGTACACCATGCCCGGCTGCACCTCGTGCTCATGGTTGGAGGCCGCCCAGTGCTTATCGTGCAGCGCTCTTATCTGCGGCGCGTAAATTTTGCCGTCCACACTCGGTATGGGCAGCACCTTATGCCCCGTAGCCTCGATGGCTCCGGATTCATGCACATTTATGTGCCCGGTACTTGCGGCCACGGCGCCCTGGTGCGGTCTGAGCACCGCAGAAATGAAGGTCATATTCGTCTGCGTTCCTCCCACAAGGAAGTGAACGTCAAGATCATCGCTTCCGCAAAGCCTGCGTATATATCCCCTTGCCCGCTCGCAGTATTCGTCCTCGCCATATCCGGGCGTCTGCTCCATATTTGTTCTTTCGAGCGCTTTCAGTATCGCCGGATGCGCGCCCTCTCCGTAATCGCATTCAAACCGTATCATTACGTCAACCCCTTTGTATTAAAAACCATGGCATAAAAACCTGTTCGATTATATACCGAAAACGTATCGGCTTCAACATTTTTTGAGTTTTACAATCGCAAAATACTGTGCTATACTTCAAGCAGCCTGAACCAGCGGCCTTCCGACCAGATCAGGCCATCCTCCTTCATTTTTTTCATCTCACGCATGAGGCTCGAGCGGTCAACGTTCAGGTACGCGGCAAGCTCGGTTATACTCATGCCGACCGAAAATTTTTCGTTTTTTCTCGCCCGCCCGGAATATTCAAGAAACGCCATAAGCTTCTGGCGGATATTTTTCTGAGCAAGGATATTTATCCTCAGCTCAAGGCTCTGCAGCTTTTCCGCCGTGAGCGCAAAAAGATTATTCAGCAGCAGGCTGTGCCGCATACAGGCTCTCGAACAGGGATGGATTATATGCTCATAGCTTATGAACATTATCTCGCTCTCCTCGTCCGCCTCTGCAATATACTCCAGCCCGCTGAACGGGAAATGAAAGACCTCGCCGAAAACATCATTTTTCTTCAGATATTCTATTATCGAGCTGTTGCCGTCCTCATCTATCGAGTAAACGTGCGCCAGCCCGCTCAGCACTATACATACGTTATTAAGCTGCTCCGAATACGTCAATATCTGCTCACCGGGACTGAATCGCCGCTTCGTTACCGAGAAGCATTCAAATATGCTCTCCTGCTCGGCCTCGCTCATCCCGTCAAATATCTTTGCCTGTTCCATACCTGCTTCGCCCTCTCTCAAGCATTTTCGACAGTCTGTATTATACACCGTTTCTGTTGCATATGCCACAATTATTTTTCCATAAATGCTGTAAAATTATAAAAAAGGGGATAATTATATGTACTGTACAAGAAAAGTTTCTGATGATATAACCTGGGTCGGAGGCAACGACCGCAGACTTGCCATGTTTGAGGGCGTATATTCCGTTCCGAACGGGGTATCCTACAACTCCTACCTGCTGACGGATGACAAAACCGTCCTTTTTGATACGGTGGACAAAAGCGTAAGCAAAGTATTTTTTGAAAACATCGCTCAAGTTCTTGACGGACGCGGGCTGGATTATGTAGTAGTTCAGCATATGGAGCCCGACCATGCCGGAACGCTCGATGAGCTTGTTCTCCGCTATCCGGACGTCACGATCGTCTGCAACGCCAAAATTCAGACAATGATCTCCCAGTATTTTGAGCTTGCGCCCAAAGCCGCTTTCAGGATCATTGCCGACGGCGACACCTTCGCCACCGCGCACCACAATTTCGTCTTCGTCGCCGCTCCAATGGTCCACTGGCCCGAGGTCATGGTAACCTACGATACCGTCGAAGGTCTCCTTTTTTCCGCCGACGCGTTCGGAACGTTCGGCGCAATAAACGGCGCGCTCTTCTCCGACGAGGTGGATTTCTGGCGTGATTATCTCGACGAGGCGCGCAGATATTACACGAACATCGTCGGAAAATACGGTGCACAGGTCCAGGCTCTGCTCAAAAAGGCTTCCGCGCTCGAGATCAGATGCATCTGCCCGCTTCACGGCTTCGTCTGGCGCAATGACATCGACAAAATCGTTGACAAATATCTCCGTTGGAGCAGCTACACCCCCGAGGAGGACGGAGTCGTCATAGCATACGCCTCGATCTACGGGAACACCGAAAACGCGGCCGAAATTCTTTCAGTCCGCCTGCGCGAAGCAGGTATCAAAACCGTTATGTTCGACGTTTCCGTTACGGCCGCGTCGGATATCATCGCCGCAATTTTCAAATACAGCCACGCCGTATTCGCTTCAAGCACATATAACGCCGGAATTTTTGTCACGATGGATGCTCTGCTGCATGATCTTGCGGCGCACAACATACAGAATCGCACGGTCGGCTTCATTCAGAACGGCACCTGGGCGGCCACCACGGCAAAGCAGATGCGCGAGCTGCTCTCAGGCTGTAAAAATATGACCTTCCTTGAAAATACCGTTTCTCTCAAATCTTCTCTCAGGGAAGCCCAGCTCGACGATATAAACGCTCTCGCCGCAGAAATTTCGGCTTCCTTCAACAAATAATTTTTTGCAGACAGACAAAGGAGGATATAACCATGGCAGTAAGCAATCTTGGCGCAAACGAATTTAATAACGCAGTATCCACCAGCGGCAGACTGATAGTCATCGACTTTTGGGCAAGCTGGTGCGGCCCCTGCAAAATGCTTTCGCCCATTATGGATGAGCTTTCCGACGAGATGACGGACGTAACTTTGTACAAGGTCAACGTCGATGAGGAGCGCGCGCTTGCTTCCCACTTCGGCATAAGCAGCATCCCCACGGTGCTGATGATAAAGGATCAGAAGCTTGTCAGCCAGTTCGTAGGCTATGCGGATAAACCAACCATTCAGGCTCGAATTAATGAGGTAAAATGAGTAAAATTCATCTTAATCCAAACTCCGCACTCGTTGCGGATATAAAAGAAGGGCTCAGGCGCAGCGGAGGCTATTGTCCCTGTCGGCTTGAGCGCAGTGAGGACAACAAATGCATCTGCCGCGAATTTCGTGAGCAGATGAATGACCCAAATTTTGAGGGCTACTGCCACTGCATGCTCTACTACAAGGAAAAGGGATAATATAATTCGCGTTTCTGTTGCATATATCACTACTTTTTCACGTGATACATGATATGCTGTGCATACAAGCAGACCACACCATATATTGTGTTTATGTGGACATGAAAGGACGGTATTTGTTATGAACGCAGTTATCATCAATCCCGATAATCTTCCTGAAAGCTTCATTCTTTCCGAGATAGAGCAGGTACAGGCCGAGCGCGGTCGTACAGTAGCCAAGGCCGAATTCCACCGCATAAGCGAGACCGAAGCCAGTGAGCGCTTCTGGTGGGTTCCGGTAAAGTTTGCAAGGATACGCCGCATTACCGGCTATCTTGTCGGAACAACCGAGCGTTTTAATGACGCCAAGAGAGCCGAGGAGCGTGACAGGGTAAAGCACGCCTGCTGAACCTCCTTCAATAAAACCATCTTTTTATGCTGGCAAATTTATGCTGTCAAAGCTTTTCACAGGGTCTGAAGCGCTTTTTTGTTCGCTTCAGACCCTCTTTTTATTAAGCGGCAACTCAATCTTTCGATTTCATGTTTTAAATTGTGCTTCTGATATATTTAACCTGCTTACTCATTTTTTTAATGTTTTGCTTTAATATATATGAAATTGATATACATTTTGCATGTTGCAAGCTCCCTGGCATGTCAGGTTTAACAAAAGTCATGGTTGTTTTTTATGACTTTTTTCGATAAAGTGTTCATGACTTTATTGACAATTTCCGGAGAAAACTATATACTAAACTACATACGGTCAGTATCACAGGGAAATGGCCGTAAAAAAGTAAAAGAAAGGATACAAACCATGAACGCAAAAAGACTCCTTGCATTGCTCCTCACGCTTGTGATGGTATTCTCCTTCGCGGCATGCGGTCCCAAGACCAACGATGACGGCAATGCGGGCACGACCGCCACTCCCGACACCAACGCCGGCACCACCGACGATGGAAACACCAATAACGGTGGCGAGACTGCCGACAAGACCCTTAAGGTCCACATTGAGACCGAGGTAATGTCTCTCGATTCTGCCGCCGCTACCGACGGCACCTCCTTTGAAGTTATCGCAGACTTCACCGACGGCCTTTATCAGGCTGACGCGGACGGCAACGCCATCCCTGCTCTCGCTGCAAACACCGAGATAAGTGAGGACGGCCTGACCTACACCTTCACCATCCGCGACGACGCTGTCTGGTCCAACGGCACTCCCGTTACCGCAGACGACTTTGTTTACGCATGGCAGCGCGCCTGCGATCCCAACTACGCTTCCGAGTATGCCTTCATGATCTACGAGGTCGCTCAGATCAAGAATGGCTATGATGTAAACAGCGGCGCTCTTCCTCTTGAGGAGCTCGGCGTAAAGGCTCAGGATGAGAATACTCTCGTAGTTGAGCTTGCTTCCCCCGTTTCCTACTTCCTCAGCCTTCTGTACTTCCCCACCTTCTACCCCGTAAACCGCGAGTTCTGCGAATCCTGCGGCGACACCTACGGAACCAGCGCCTCCACCGTGCTGGCTAACGGCGCATTCATCATGACCGATGATTACGCTCCTGCCGCCACCAGCTTCACTCTCGCCAAAAACCCCGATTATTATGATGCCGACAAAATTGCCATCGACGGTCTCAACTACCAGGTCATCAAGGACAGCCAGACCGCTCTCATGGCTTACCAGAACGGCGATCTTGATATCGTCACCCTCTCCGGCGAGCAGGTCGAGCAGGTAAGCGACGATCCCTGCTTCGCTACCTTCAACGCAGGCTACCTCTGGTACATCACCGTTAACCTGCACGACTATGATTATCTCAACAACGTAAACTTCAGAAAGGCTCTTGCCGCTGCCTATGACCGTGACGCTCTCTGCGCCACCATCGTAAAGGACGGCTCCACCGGCGCTTACTTCCCCGTTCCCGAGAAGCTCGCTACCGGCCCGGACGGCAAGGACTTCCGCGAGGATGCCGGCGTTTACGATATCGGCAACCTTGATGATGCCAAGACCTATTACGCAGACGCATGCGCGGAGCTCGGCAGAAACACCTTCGACATTGAGCTTCTTGTCGAGGACGATGCCACCGCTCAGAACGTTGCTGCTTATATCCAGCAGCAGTGGAACCAGCTCCCCGGCGTCACCGTCACCCTCAAGGTAGAGACCAAGAAGCAGCGCGTTGAGGATATCCAGAACGGTAACTACAACACCTGCCTCACCCGCTGGGGTCCTGACTACGCCGATCCCATGACCTACCTCAACATGTGGGTAACCGGCAACTCCAATAACTACGGTCTCTGGTCCAACTCCGAATATGACGATCTCATCAAGCGCTGCACGAGCGGCGACCTCGCCGTTGATGCAAACGCACGCTGGGAGGCTCTTCAGCAGGCCGAAAAGATCGTTATGGACGACATGGTCATTCTCCCTGTATACCAAAAGAAGAACGCCATGATGATCAACAGCGCCGTTTCCGGCCTTGAGTGCCATGCCGTTGCTCTCAACCGCGTATTCAAAAACGTTACTATCGGCTAAATAAACCGAAGCTTTTCCGAGCAAAATATAGTGAATTGCGCAGTGGCGCCGTTTGCCACTGCGCAATTTGCTAATTCTCCTGATTTATATTTCAGAAAGGAGAACGGTAATGAAAAAGTATATAGCAAAGCGTATTTTCGTATCGCTGATTACGCTTCTTGCCGTACTGTTAATATTATTTCTTCTGCTTCAGCTTATGCCCGGCTCCCCTTTTAACGACGAAAAGCTGACGGACGCCCAGAAGGCTCTGCTGAATCAGAAATACGGACTGGATCAGCCCGTAATAGTTCAGTTTTTCAAATACGTTCTTAATATGTTCAAGGGTGATTTCGGCGTTTCCTACAACATCAGTAAAAACACCCCCATCACCGAGCTTCTCAAGATAAGACTCCCCGTCAGCCTCCGGCTTGGCGGCCAGGCGGTCATTCTCGGCGCGATCATAGGTCTTGTTCTCGGCATCATAGCCGCTCTTAAGCACAATACCATCTGGGATACTCTCACGACAATTATCTCCGTTATCGGTGTCAGCGTCCCCTCATATGTTTTTGCACTTGCTCTTGCCTATATATTCGGCTTCAAGATCAACCTTTTCCCTCTGCTCTACGATGCTTCTCTGCCCATAAAGTCATCAGTTCTGCCCAGTATATCATTATGTATGTTTACCGTGGCCTCTATTGCACGCTTTACACGCAGTGAAATGCTCGAGGTTCTTGGCAGCGACTATATTCTGCTGGCCGAAAGCAAGGGCATAAGCGGTCCCAAGCTTATAATCAAGCATGTTCTGCGCAACACTCTCATCCCCATCGTCACGGTGCTTGCGCCTCTTATAGTCGGTCTGATGACCGGCAGCCTTGTTGTTGAAAAGATTTTTTCAATCCCCGGCATCGGCAGCCTGCTCGTTACGGCTATCCAGTCCAATGACTACAACGTCGTAATCGTGCTCAGCTTCGTATACAGCGCCATGTACATTGGCATTATGCTTATCGTAGATATTCTTTATGGCATAATAGACCCGAGAATCAGAGTTGCAAAGGAGGGCGGACATGACTGATGCAAATGAGTACCTTGCGAGCATAGAGTTTCGCGAGGATGATTTTCAGCTTAAGAATTCCGAGCTTGTCAAAATAGATAATAACTTTGCAAGTCAGAGCTTCTGGCGTGACGCTTTCGTTCGCTTTGTCAAGAATAAGGGTGCGGTTGTTGCCCTCTTTATGATCTTCATCATAGTTCTCCTTGCCATCTTTGGGCCAATGACAAGCGGAAGAACCTATTACGATCAGAACCTTGTGGATTCAAACCTTGCTCCGCGCGTACCCGGCATTGAAAACCTCGGCATAATGGACGGCAACGAGACCATCAAGACCACCACCGGAAGCAAGATCAAAAACGGTTATATAATTAACCAGGAG
>CAKTED010000048.1 GCA_934546725.1 uncultured Oscillospiraceae bacterium
CTGCCTCGATTTTCAGCTTGACTCATACCTTGGCTATCTCATAGCAGGGGACGAAAAGGCCGAGTATATCATCGTGAGCAAGGATAAGGGCTTCGGCGGCGTCGCGGCCTTCTGGTCGGCGCGCGGGGTCCATATCGAGCAGGTGAAAAATCTGCTGCGCGAGAGCGAGGAATCTATGGCAAGCCGCCTGACCTCCGTTTTGCCTTCGTTCAAGGATGACGTTCCCACCGTTCTCCAGCTTATAGAAAAGTACAAGACCAAGCAGGGACTTAATAACGCCCTTGTAAAGCTCTACGGCAGCGAAAAGGCCGGGACGATATACAAGGCCATCAAGCCCTTCATCTCGGACAAAAAATCGCAGTAAATACAGAAAAAGGGCCGGGAGCAGCGCAGGATCATGCGCCGCTCCCGGTCCTTTTTTGCGTTATGCTGCTATTGGCGTTCAGTGGACGCGGAAACTGAAAGTCTCCGTCATTCAGAGGCCGCGTCAGTGGCCGTGGAATCCCCACGGAGGGGTATGGCAGTACGTCATCGTTACCCTCATGCAACCAGCCGTGGGATTCTTCGGTCGCCTGCGGCTCCCTCTGAATGACGTGCTGGAGGGAATGTTCGCGGCGGTAATGGTGACGCGTGAAGCCCACGTCCCCTCCGTCATCCTCGCACAGCGGGAATCCCCCAACGGAGGGGCAGCCCCCCGATACGCCGCTCAGTAAATGCCCAGCGAATGGCCGCCGTCGATCGTTACGATTGTGCCGATCACCTGGTCGGAGGCAGGGCTTGCAAGATATGTGGCAAGCGCGCCAATCTCAATGGCCGTGCCAAGGCGACCCGTCGGAATGGTGTTTGCAATACCCTGCACGGCCTCCTCGGAAAGTCCCGCCAGGAGGTTTGAATAGGTATAGCCCGGCGCAATGGCGTTAACGTTGATGCCGTACTTTGCAAGCTCCAGGCCGATGGCGCGCGTAAACTGGTTAACGCCCGCCTTGGCGGTGCAGTAAGCGCCCATGCTGACGGCGCGGCTGGCCATATCGCCCGCGTTGGAGCTTATGTTTATTATCTTTCCGCCCTTGCCAAGCTCCTTCATGTGCCTGCCGACGAAAAATGTCATGCGCGCAACTCCGTTGAGGTCGACGTTTATGCAGTGGAAATAATTCGTCATCTCATCATCCATCTCAAGGAAATCGCCGTTCGTGCCGACGCCCGCGTTGTTCACAAGGATGTTTATCTCGCCGTAGTCGGCAATGATCTGCTCCACAACGTCGCGGCAGGCTGCGGTATCGCCCATATCGGCCTTATAGAATTTCATCTTGCCGCCGCCCTGAGCCTCAAGCTCCTTAACGGCCTCGGCTCCGCGCTTTTCGTCGCGCCCAAGGATGGCAACGTTTACTCCCTGCTGGGCAAACGCCGTTGCAATGCCGAAGCCTATGCCCTTTGTTCCACCCGTGACCACCGCGTTCTTTCCCGCGATGGCAAATGCGTTGTTCATGCTCGTAATGGCCATTGTGATCTCCTCCAGAATTTATTTTCTGCTCTCCGCCGCAAGGCGGGAGGCTGTGTAAACGATAGCTATGAGAAACCAGAAAAGCGCCATAACGCGCGGATAGCTCCACGCATAGTCCGTAATGCCGAATATCATCGAGCCGACGATGCCGCCCACGCAGCCCGCCGCCGCACCGTGCAGCACGGGTGAGGTCCCGCTCCGCACTGTCCTCACGCCCTTCTTCAGAGCGAAAAACATCGTAAGAACAAAGCTGCCCAGCGCGAGGATGCCGGACTCCGCCCATATCTCCAGATATATGCTGTGCGCATGCACAAACGGGAACGCCGCGTTATAATAGCCGTATTCATCGGCGATATACTTCAGATTTGTCGTCCCAAGCCCGACGCCGCCGAGCGGATTATCCTTAATTATATTGTAAACCGCCGTGTATATATACGTTCTGCTGTTTATGGAGGAATCAGAGCCGCCGAAGATGGTGAAAAAGCGGTTGAGTATATTTGCCGGCAGCATTGGAACTGCGATAAAGAACAAAATGGCAAAAACCGGGATGAGCCGCGGTCTGAGAATGATAATCATCACAAAAACTCCGACGGCAAACGCCATCCATGCTCCGCGCGAATACGTCATGAGCATTGTGCCCACGCCGAGGACAAAAGCCAGCCAGAACGCGGCCTTTTTCCTCTTTCCCGGCGTATACAGCGCACAGCCGAGCATCAGCGGCGTAAAAAATACCAGAACGTTGGCGCAGGCATTCGGGTTATCAAAAAATGAATACACGCGCCCCGGCATATTCGCGTTTACGGAAAGGTCTGTAAACGACGAGCTGGCCGGAATGCCCATAACGAAGCGCTGATAGAAGCCGTATGCGCTGCACGCAAAAATGCCGAGCGCAAAGCTGAGCATCAGCAGTGTGAACTGCCGCTCGTTCTTTACTGCAGAGGTGCAGACGCCGACGATAAGCATGCAGGTTACGCTGAAAACGGCAAAGCGCAGGCTCTCATCCGGCTTCGGCGCCCAAAGCGCCGAGGCAAGCGTTACAAAAGCGAAAACGAGCGGCCACAGACCGATGGCGTCAAAGCGGACAAGCCCGCTCCCGCGAATGTTCCTCAGCCACAGGCAGAGCAGCGCTGCCGTCGCCAGAAGCAGGCTGTACATATTGTTCCACTGCTTATGATGAATGCTCAGCAGCGCTATCGCCGTAAGGCAGATGATGTACGGCGCGGCCTCTCCGATCAGCGTAAGATAGTACACCATGCGGCTTTCGCCGAGCGTTTTTTCAAAGCGGGTATATATTTTTCGCAAAAGCCATGGGAAAAAGTTCGCCACGGCGCTTACAACGCGGCACGCGGCGCTCTGCCGCCACTTTTCATCCGTTTTGCACTCCGATGTGAAGAGAAATTTTATCAGGCTCCCGTCCGCAAGCCTTCCCACCCACGCCATGAGCGCAAAGAGCAGGTACGCGGCAAACGAGCGCGAGGCCGCCGCTTTGATCCTTTCGTAAAGCGGCGAAAGGCTGCTGCCAATAAAGCTGTTCCGTAAAAGCTCCGTCATTTTTCAGCTCCTGTTTCTGTTTTTCACCGCGTAGAGCGCGGCAAGCGTGCGGTACATGCGCCGCCGTATCAGCGCGGCTACCACGGTTTTGTTCCTTCCCATGCCCTCGGGCTTATGATTTTTTACCGCGTCCGCAAAAATGCCGCTCTGGCACATTCTGCGCAGCTCCTTCACCCTTTCGCTCTTCGGCAGGGTGTTTCCAGGCGCAAACTCGTTGCCCACGGCTATGAGCAGCCCCGCCCAGAGCGTGGTATACTCCCAGTCCTTCGCTACGTCTATGGAATATTTTTTCACCAGCTCGCGCTTGAGCTCAAGAGAGCGCGCGAAGGTATCGGTATAGCCCTTCAGATAGCGCCGGGTCACGGACGTCGGGTTCAGGCAGTAGCGGTAAAGCTCCCCGTCCGTCACGGCAAGCTCATGCCCCTGGGCGAAATATTCAATAAGGAACAGCTCGTCCTCAAGATACGCGCCGGTAAAGCGGATATTCGCCCTCTTTATGTCGGCGGCGCTGAAAAGATAGCACCACACAAAGCCGTTGAAGCCCGCTTCCAGCCTGTCGCAGAGCAGCGGGCGAGCTATGAGGCTTTTCGCCGCCTCCGCGTCGTAAAAGCCGCCCGGAACATGCGCGCCATATGGCGAAAGCGTTCCGTCCGGCGCCTCGGCGATAAAGTTGCACATCGCCGTGCCCGCGCCGCGCCGCTCCATCTCGCCGAGCATGCGCTCATAGGCCTCCGGCAGCAGATGATCGTCCGCATCCGCAAAGGCGATAAGCTCGCCCTCCGCTGCGTCAAGCCCCGCGTTCCGCGCGCGGCTTACGCCTCCGTTTTCCTGATGTATGACCCGAACGCGCGGGTCCGACGCTGCATACGCGTCGCATATGCTCCCCGTTTCGTCGGTCGAGCCGTCGTCTATTATGATAAGCTCAAGGTCGGCAAAGCTTTGAGCGAGGATAGAATCCACGCATTTTTTCAAATGCTCCTGCGCATTATACGCAGGAACGATAACGCTTATTCGCGGCATTATTTTTCCCTCTTTGTGCTTTTTCGTGCTGCGGCGCACGCTGTTTTGCCCATTATATATTAAAATTACATTTATTTCAATAAAAAAAGCTGAATTATCGGCATACATATCCACAGAATAGAACTGTCCGAAAAATTATCGTTCACGAGGTGCCATATGAAATTACGCAAATCAGCCGCGCTGCTTCTTTCCGCCGCGCTTTCGCTGCTTCCCACCGCGCGCTGTGCCGCTGCCGAAACCGTGGAGCTGCCGGTGATAATGTACCACCACGTCCTAAAAAATCCGAAAATGTGGGGCGATTACGTTATTCCGCCGGACATGCTCGAGGGCGACCTGCAATATCTGCGCGACAGGGGCTATACGGCCATAAGCGTCCGCGAGCTTATCGCCTATGCCGAGGGGCGCGGCGAGCTGCCGGAAAAGCCCGTCATGATAACCTTTGATGACGGTCAGGCGAGTTTTGCCGAGTACGCGATACCGCTGCTTGAAAAATACGACATGTGCGCCGTGGCCGCGATAGTCGGCAAATACGCGGATATCTACACCGAAAATGACGACCGCAACGTCAATTACGCGCACATGAGCTGGCCGGAGCTGGCCGAAATTTCAAAAAATCCGCATGTTGAGCTTCAGGCGCACACATACGATATGCACTCGCTCTCCGCCCGGCGCGGCTGCTCCATGCTGAGCGGCGAAAGCCCGGAGGCCTACCGTGCCGCGTTCGGCGGCGACCTTGAGCGCCTGAACGCCCGCTTCGAGCAGTATCTGGGCTTTATTCCGGAGGCCTTTGCCTACCCTTACGGCATAAAATGCTCCGAATGCACCCGCCTCCTGCTCGACACCGGCTACAAGGCCATCTTCAGCTGCGACGAGCGGGTGAATCACATCAGCAGCGATGATCCGGCCTGCCTGCATGATATCGGCCGCTTCAACCGCCCGTACAGCGCCGACAGGCAGGCATTTTTCGCAAAGTTAGGGATAAGCTGACGGCCTGTTCCCAAATATACCGCGAGCCCGAACCCGGCATTCCGCGCGGGTTCGGGCTCAATATGTTTCGCACAGCTTCTCAGTCGATCACGCGCACGGCGCTGATCCTGGGCTGATTTTCCGCCGGGAGCATGCCGTTATTATCCGCGCCCCAGCCGATCGCGGCGGCGCAGAGCTCGTCGACTATCTCCATGCCCTCCGTAACCGTGCCGAAGCCCGCGTAGCTGCCGTCAAGGAAGGTCGAATCGGCCTGAACGATGAAAAACTGGCTGCTGGCGCTGTCAGGGTCGCTTGCCCGCGCCATGGATATCGTTCCGCGAACGTGGGAAATATCGTTTTCCACTCCGTTTGCGGAAAATTCGCCCTTGATATTTTCGTCCGAGCCGCCCATTCCGTTGCCGTCCGGGTCGCCGCCCTGGATCATGAAGCCGTCGATTATGCGGTGAAACGTCAGCCCGTCATAGAAGCCGTCGTTTGCGAGGTTTACAAAGTTCGTAACGCTTATCGGCGCGGTATCCGCGTCCAGCTCGCACTTTATCGTGCCGTAGTCCTCCACGTCTATCTCAACGTGGTGCTTTCCGCTGAGGAGCTCCCCCTCCGCCGCGGAAGAAGTCGTCGGCGCGGGCGTTTTTTCCACGGGCGTGGTCTTATTGCAGCCGGTAAACGCCAGTGCAAGCAGCATACATAACACAAATGCGGATATTTTTTTCATTTTAAAGCTCTCCAGTTCAGAAATTTGTAGGCGGCAGACACAGCCGCTGACGCAAGTATAGCACAGGCTCCGAAATTTTTCCAGCACAAAAAACGCGCCGCTCCGTAAAAGAAGCGGCGCGGTCTTATGTAAGCTCTTTCTTTAAGCCTCGACGAGTTCAAGGACCTCCATGGGACATTCGCGTACGCACTTGCCGCAGGCGATGCACTTGGAGGGAACGTCTCCCACCTTGACCATAACGCCGAAGGGACATGCCTCGACGCACTTGCCGCAGCCGACGCAGAGCTTCTTATCGATCATGTAAACGCCCTTTGCGTTCTGCTTGATGGCCTCGTGCTCGCAGGCCTGCGCGCACTTGCCGCACTGGGGACATGCCTTTACCATGAGGCTGCCGTCCTTTTTGTTATCGATGCGGATGCAGGACTTATCCTGATCGAACTCCTTATAGAACATGGTGGAGCAGGCCACCATGCACTGGAAGCAGGCGTAGCATTTGGACGCGTCTTTGACCTTGATCTTTTTCATTATGGAAACCTCCGAAATAATCATAATAATTTGCCGTAAAGCGGCTCAGTTATTGTGAATTATATCACAGTCATGGTAATTTGTAAATTTAAAATCAGTCTTTTCCAACTTTTATCGCATTTTTCGCGCATTGACACGGAGACGGATTTGGTGTTAACATTATAAAAAACTCTTCCATGGGGTGAGTATATGGAGATTATCGACGCGCACGTCCACATTGTTCCCCGCGAGCTGCTCGGAAGCCATGACGAGCGCTTCGACGTGACCGTGCTGCCATTCGGCGTAAAGTCCGCGCCGTTTGGAAGCATCCAGTTCATGCCGCCCTGCTTTGAGGACAGCAGCTTTTCCGCCGAGGCGCTTATTGCCACGCTCGACAGCGCCGGCGTGAGCCGCGCGATCATAATGCAGTCGCTCTGCAATGCTTCAAACGAGGCCGTGGCGCGTGCCGTAGCCGCGCATCCGGGGCGGCTTGCCGGCGCAATGGTCATAGAGCCCAGCGGCGAGAGCTGCCTTGACGACATCCGCCGCTGGCACGGGCGTGGACTGACTGTGATGAAATTTGAAACAAGCGCCGGACTCGGCTACACGCACCCGAATGCCTATCCTGATCTGCGCTTCGATTCGCCGCTTTTTTGCCGCGTTTTTGAGCTTGCGCAGTCGCTCGGCACAAGCGTCACGATAGACCCCGGCCGCATTGGCTCGCAGTGCTACCGGCCGGACATTCTTCGCAAAATGGCGCTCGCCTTCCCGGCGCTGCGCTTCATAATCTGCCACCTCGGCTTTCCCTTCGCAGGTCTGCGGGCAGATGCGGAAAAATATGCTCTCTGGCGGGATATGCTTCGCCTGGCCATGCTTCCCAACGTCTGGTTCGACGTTGCCGCCATGCCGGATCTCTTTGCGGAGAAGGGCTACCCATTTTCGGACGCCACAGGATTTCTGCGCGAATTTCTGGAGCTCTTCCCCGGCAAGGCGATATGGGGCTCGGATATTCCAGGCACGCTCTGCTCCGCCACATATCCGCAGATGGCAGACATGTTCTCCTGCTCCGGCCTTTTCAGCGAGACCGAGCTTGAATCGCTCTTTGCGGGCGCGGCGCGGGCCGCCTACTCGCTGTAAGTTCAAACGAAAACACTCTGGAGATGATTTTATGCTTTATCCCTTCGTCCTTCTCAGCCTTGCGGCAACGGCGCTCTGCTGCGCGTTTTCGCCGGCGGTCTGGCCGCAGTATCTGTGGCTCGTTCCGCTGCTCTTCGTGGCATTTTTCGCCGCCGCTCTGCTGCTGTACGTCATTTTTCTGCTCTGCGTTTGCCTCTGCGTGCGCAGAAAGGATTTTCCGCAAAGCCGCAGTCGATTCATCCACTTCATAACCGTTTACACGATGGGGCTGCTCGTCAAGCTCGCGCGCGGGCGCGTTACGGTTGAGGGCGAGGAAAAGCTGCCCAAAGACGGCCGCTGGCTGCTCGTTGGCAACCACATTTCGGATTTTGACCCGCTCACGACCGTCTGGGCGCTGCGGCGGCACGAGCTTGCCTTTATCGCCAAGCCCTCAATATTCAAAATTCCCGTCGCCGGGCCGCTCATATTCCGCGATTTCTATCTGCCGATAGACCGCGAGAACAACCGCGAAGCGCTCAAGACCATACTTAAGGCCGCCGAATACATGCGCGGCGACCTCAGCTCGATAGGCATTTATCCCGAGGGCACGCGCAGCCATGACGGACGCCTGCTGCCCTTTAAAAACGGCGCTCTCAAGATAGCCCAGCGCGCCAAAGCGCCCGTCGTCGTCACCGTCATCGAGGGCAGCGACAGTATCGCCCGCCGCTTCCCCTTTCGCTCAACGCGCGTAACGCTCAGCATTCTTGAGGTCATAAGCGCCGAGGAGGTTGCCGCCGCGAGCACGACGGAGCTCGGAGACAGGATCCGCGCTCTCATGCTCGAAAAGCTCGGACAGCAGGAATGAAAAGCACAAAAACAGGGCCGCATATCAGGGTTTGATATGCGGCCCGATTTTACTCTTTTTTCCTTTTTGCGATAACGAAGTACGCCAGCGCCGTGAACGCGGCGCAGACTATGAGCTGGATATAATAGCTTGTCCCACGGCTCACAATGAGCACCGGCAGCGCCGCATCTCCCCATATGGGGGAAAACATCTTCAGAAACAGCGACTCGGTTATGCCCATCCCGCCCGGCAGCGGCAGCATATCTGCCGCTACCGAGATCATCGCCTGAAGCACCGCCAGCTTTATAAAGCCCGCGGACGGCGCGCCGAGCGCGCGGCAGGAAAAATACGTTACACCAAAGAGCGCAAAGCGCTGCGCAAACGTTACGAGCAGGACAATGAGTATCACCTGCGTATGCGTTTTGAAGTAGGCCGAAACATCCCTGTACTGCGCTGTGAAGCCGTCAAGCCGCTCCTCCCACAGCTTTTCCTTCTCCGGACGAAAGCGGCGCGCAAAGCGGTGCATGCACCACAGCAGCGGCCGCTCCACAAGCAGCGGACAATATACGAGCGCAAGCAGCAGCGCCGTGAATCCAAGCGCAAGCGCAAAGCCAAGCCAGCACCACGGCAGCACGGGCTCGATATATTCCCCCACCGCGCCGGGGCGAAAGATCAGCACCACCGCGCCCACAAGAATGAGCACGAGCTTATACGTTATCGTCACGACCATCAGCACGGGCGTTGCAACGGAAACCGGTATGTCGTCCCGGTTCATCAGATAGATCTGCGCGGGCTGTCCCCCGCCCGCCATCGGCGTTATGCAGCTGAAAAAGAAGCCCGCGAAGGAGTAGAGGAAGCAGTGCGGCAGCCGCGCCCGGCAGCTCAGCGAGCGTACAAGATAATAAATTATCACTGACTCGAGGCATACAAACACGACCACGCAGAATATCGCGGGTATCATCCAGCGAAAATCCGCTGTTTTCAAATTTTGGGACAGCTCCGAAA
>CAKTED010000049.1 GCA_934546725.1 uncultured Oscillospiraceae bacterium
CTCCACTGGCTTTCTCCCATTGAGTTCGTTGTTCAATATGTTTGACAATCCTACAACGCGCAAACCGGCGGCAGAGTCCATATTCGGGCCCTGCCGCCGATTTTTATTATATATGGTATAAATGATCGCCGGTAGTCAGGTTTTCCTTTTCAGCAGCTCGACCATGTCGCAGACCACCGCAGCCGCCGATATTCAATACCGCACTTCCCATAATATCAGTCCGCAGGCGGGTGCGGTCTGTCCCGCCCGCTGTCTGTCGAGCGAGGCCAGCGTTTCGGTGACGGACTCCGCGCTTCGCTCCCCGCGCCCGACCTCAACGAGCGTACCGACGATTATGCGCACCATGTTATAAAGGAAGCCGCTGCCTGAAAGCGTAAATCTCACTTCCCCGCCTATGCGCTCGATTTCTATTTCGTCCACCCTTCTCACGGTGGATTTTTTCATGCGTTTGTTTGAGCAGAACGCCATGAAATCATGCTCGCCGCAAAGCAGCGCGGCGGCACGGCGCATGGCGGCCATATCAAGAGCGTCAGCCATGCTCCACATGTAGCGGCGTTCAAAAACGTTCGGCGCTTCGCTGTTCCATATGCGGTAGACATACGTCTTGCCCGCGCAGTTAAGCCGCGCGTGAAATCGCGGCGCAGCTTCCTCGACGGATATCGCGCCGATGTCCTCGGGAAGATATTCGCGCAGCCGCCGCAGTATTTCGCCCGCCTCAAGCTCCGTATCCGCGCGGAATGACGCCACCTGCATGCGGGCATGCGCTCCCGCGTCCGTCCTGCCGGAGCCGTTCACCTCGATCTCCTGTCCCAGCTGACGCGACAGCAGTCTTTCAAGCCTGCCCTGTATGGTATTTTCTGTATTGCCCTGCTTCTGCCAGCCTCTGTAACGCGTGCCGTCATAGCAGAGCGTAAGGCGGAAATTTTTCATCTTCTCCCCGCTCACTGCGCCGTAACGCTGTTTTCCTTCGGAATTATGCAGACGTAGCTCTTGCCCGCTCCGAGAACAAGCTCGCTGCCGTCCTCATTATAATACCTTATCGGCGAATTTCTGCCGTTTTTGCTCCACGTTATCGGTATCATTTTTCCGCCGCAGGCAAAATATCCCGTACCGCTTTCGAGAGACACGCGCATGTGACCGTAGCTGTCGCCGCTGTTGTAACACGAGGTTTTCAGCACAATAACGTTCGTCACGCTCACCTGGCTGCCGTCGTTGCCGTCGATATACGGGCTGCCGTATTCCTCGACGAGATAGGTCCCCGTCTGCCCGTCATAATTGAAAACGCCGGTCTTGTAGGAGGAGAAAAATACGCTGACGCTCTCCGCCGCGGTACCGCCCGCAGGGGTCCCGTCATCGGCAAATTTCAGTCCGCAGTCATAGCCGTCAGCATGCTTCATGGAAACGCCGAAGCTTTCCGCAGCGGCCTCCAGCCCCGCGCCGGATGTCAGCAGGCTGTGCTCATAGGCATATTTTTTGCCGTCTATCCTGTACTGATCGCGCCAGAAAACACCTGCGCTGCTGCTGCTGAACTTTCCGTTAACGCCGTCCATATGATCCGTGCCCCAGCTTGAAAGGTCAAAGTACGCCTCCTCGCTTCCGCCGGCGTGAACGTAAACCGCGTCGTGTCCCATGGCAAGCTCTATGTAATACGGCCGCGCCGAGCGCACGGAGCCGATCTTCTCCACTCCGTCCACGGACTGATATACTCCCAGCATGCGCGTTATGCCGCCCTCGGCCAGCACCTCGTAGATGATATCGGCCTGACTGTTGCCCTGCTGCGGCAGCGCATCTCGAATATTGTTGAGCATTATGGCAAAGGGGCGAGTATCCGCGTGCTCCTCGTCCACCGGCAGACCCGTAAGGGGATTATACGGGCCGGTATACTCCGGCTCCGGCGTTTCCGTCGGTTCGGGCGCGGGCGTTTCCGTCGGAGTCGGAGCAGGCGACGCCAGCGTGGGCGGTTCGGGCGAGCCGTCCGGTACATCATCATCTTTTCCCGAGCAGCCGGTAAAAAGCATTGCCGCCGTCAGGGCAAATATCAAGGCAGCTTTCATTTTTCGCATACCTGTTTTCTCCTTTTTGTTTATCATTCAGATCATTGCGCACATTTTCGGCCACATGCTTCAATATACTCCTCGCCGCCCCCGCTGTCAACCTTGACGTCATGCGCCCGAAGCCGCGCCGGGCTGTAACAATTCCGTTCCGGATGAATAAGCTGATTTTGGGAAGTCTCATTCTCCCGAAATCTTATTTGAAGGATGTTTGCCATGAACAGGCTGAATTTGAACGATATACGGCCCGGCGAGAGCTGCTCTGTCGCCGGACTTCGCGCTGTGGGGAGCATGCGCCGCCGTCTGCTTGACCTCGGCTTTGTCGAAAACGCGCGCGTCGAATGCCTCGGGCGCAGTCCGTTCGGCGACCCCGGCGCTTTTCTGATACGCGGAGCGGTGATCGCCATCCGCTCCGAGGACTGCCGCGACATTCTCGTCCGGCGCTGAGCCGGAGGGAACGCCATGGGTCTTACCGCCAGCTCCACGGGTCTCGCCGCGGTCGATCGCGGCCTCATTATTCATAAGCAGAGCCAATGCGAGCGCATCATCGCGCTTGCGGGCAATCCGAACGTAGGCAAAAGCACGCTCTTCAACGCGCTCACAGGCATGAATCAGCACACCGGCAACTGGCCGGGAAAAACCGTTTCAACGGCACAGGGGCGCTTCCGAACCGTGGAAAATTCCTGCGTTCTCGTCGATCTCCCCGGAACCTGCTCGCTGCTCGCCCACTCCGCCGAGGAGGAGATAGCGCGGGACTTCATCTGCTTCGGCGAGCCGGACGCAGTGATCATCGTCTGCGACGCCACCTGCCTTGAGAGAAGCATGAACCTTGTTCTTCAAACGCTGGAGGCCGCTCCGCGCGTTCTTGTCTGCGTCAACCTCATGGACGAGGCGCGGCGCAAGCATATACGGATAGACCTCGAGCTTTTGTCCGCGCGGCTCGGCGTACCCGTGATCGGCACGGCCGCGCGCAGCCGGAAAACGCTCGCCTCTCTCACCTCGGCGCTGGACTCTCTGCTTGCCGTGCCCGAGCCTCGCAGGATCATTCGCCTGCGCTATTCGCCGGATATCGAAAGTTCGGTAACGCGCCTGATGCCGTTCGTCAGAGGTCTGCGTTATCCCGACCCGCGCTGGCTCTGTCTCAAGCTTCTTGAAAACGACGCTTCGCTGCAAAGCGCGCTGGCAGAGCGGCTCGGGAGCGATTTTTTCACTCCCGCTCTGCTCTCCGCGGTCGCGCACGAGCGCGAAATGCTCGCGGCTCGCGCCGTCACGGATGACAGGCTGCGCGACGAGCTCGCCTCCTCCGCCATACGTGCTGCGGAGGAGCTATGCCGCGGCGCCGTTACATACGAAAAGCAGGGCTGCGACCGGCTTGACCGGCGGCTCGACCGCGTGCTCACGGGCCGCCTGTTTGCCTTCCCCGTAATGCTTTCCCTGCTCGCTTTCGTGTTTTGGCTCACGATATACGGCGCCAACTACCCGTCCCGGCTGCTTTCCTCCGCGTTTTTCCGGCTTCAGGCCCTGCTCACAGAGCTTTTCACACTGCTGCATGCGCCCGACTGGCTGCACGGGGCGCTCGTGCTCGGCGTATACCGCACGCTGGCATGGGTCATCTCCGTAATGCTGCCGCCGATGGCCATATTTTTCCCGCTTTTCACGCTGCTGGAGGACGCCGGTTACCTGCCAAGAGTGGCATATAATCTTGACAGACCTTTCAAAAGCTGCCACGCCTGCGGAAAGCAGGCGCTGAGCATGGCAATGGGCTTCGGCTGCAACGCGGCAGGCGTGGTCGGCTGCCGGATCATCGATTCGCCGCGAGAGCGGCTTCTTGCCGTGCTTACGAACAGCTTTGTACCCTGCAACGGGCGTTTTCCCGCTCTCATCGCCGTTATTACGATGTTTTTCGCCGTCGGAACAGGTGTCGGTTCCTCGCTTTTCTCCGCGCTGCTGCTGACCTGCACGGTCCTGCTCGGCGTCGCGCTCACCTTCGCGGTCACCCGCCTGCTTTCACAGACGCTTCTGCGCGGCAAAGCGTCGTCCTTCACGCTTGAGCTGCCGCCGTATCGCAAGCCCCAGCTCGGCCGCGTGATCGTTCGCTCCATTTTTGACAGGACGCTTTTCGTACTCGGCCGTTCGGCGGCGGTGGCCGCTCCGGCAGGGCTGCTGATATGGCTGCTTGCGAACATCTGCCCCGGTGGTATAAGTCTTCTGAGCCGCTTCTCCGCCATACTCGACCCCGCCGCGCGGCTTATGGGGCTTGACGGCGTTATACTGATGGCGTTCATCCTCGGCTTTCCGGCAAACGAGATCGTCATCCCCATCATAATAATGGCGTATACCTCCCAGGGAAGCCTTGCCGAGCTCGGCAACCTTTCCGCGCTGCGGGCGCTGTTTGTTGCCCACGGCTGGACGGCGGGCACAGCCGTGAGCATGCTCATATTCTCGCTGCTGCACTGGCCGTGCTCCACGACGCTGCTCACGATCAGAAAGGAGACCGGCAGCACCGGATGGACGCTCGTTGCCGCGCTGCTGCCAACGCTCTGCGGCGTTGCGCTCTGCATGCTTTTTACCGCGGCCATGCGCATTTTGGGCTGAAAAAGCCCCCGCGTGTTGCTTTTGAGCCGCAAAAAGGATAAAATAGCGGCAGTACAACGCGCGAGGGGAGGTAATTTTCATAACGCCCGTATTTATTTTCTACGCGGCAGACGAACGCGGCGCCTCCGAGGCGCTTCTCATGCGCGCGGCCCGCAGCTACGCCAACATTACGGGGACGGATTTTTCGCCGCGTCCGCCTGTGCGTCCGCGCTTCGGCAAGCCGCACTTTGCCGGGGACGGCAGTCCAGAGTTTTCCGTCACCCACAGTGGTGGACGCTGGCTCTGCGCGTTTTCGGAGCAGCCGGTGGGGCTGGATATCCAGCAGCGGCGCAACGCGGACGTTGAAAGGCTCGCCCGGCGCTTCTTTCACTCCGAGGAGGCGGCGCTCGTCGCCGCGCGGCCGGACGAATTTTTCCGCGTCTGGTGCGCAAAGGAGAGCTATGTAAAATTCACCGGCAGCGGCATAAACGGAGATTTCTCCCGTTTTTCAACGGTTTCGGCCGGTAAAATGCTTCGATCAGTCAACGGCGCAGAGCTGCGCTTCATCCCCTTCTCGGCGGATTGTGATCTCTGCCTCTGCTGTCGGGACACCTCCTCCGTCCGATTCAGCCGCCTGTAATCCCGCATAGCCAAAAGAATGCCTGCCGCAGTAAAAAAGCTGCGGCAGGCATTCTTTTGGGAACTGATGTGGATCTTGGCGTTTATGCCTGTTCTCCCGACAGAATGTTATACAGCACATCCATCAGGTGTACCGGTTCTACGCATTCCGCTGTCAGCAGTTCGGCAACAGCTCTCGCCTGAAAAGCATCGGCAAAAGCATCCTCCGCCCGTGCGGGACATTCCTCTCCGTCCGCTGCAACGATGTCATAACCGGTATAAGCGCCGATATCCACAGCGGTTCGCCTTGCGGCGATAACTTCATAATGGATATTCATCGCTTTCTCCCCCTGTCCGCATTATAGCATCAAAGGGAAGCTTTCACAAGAAAAAGTGCTCGTGATTATTCGACAGCATTCGACAAATCCGTCCGACTTATGTCCTCCTGAAATTTCTGTCCAGCTGGCTCTTTCCGAGGCGCATCGTTACCGGTCTTCCGTGCGGGCAATATCTGACCTCTCCGGAAAGCACGGCCTCCACCACGGGCTTCCACTCGATGGGGTCGGAGGCCCTGCCCGCCTTTATCGCCGCCTTGCACGCGACCGTTGCCCTGCTTCGCCCCATCGCGTATATCGCGGCACAGTTCCTCCAGCAGCGCCTCCGCGTCGGCCATATCAACGTCTGCCGGCAGACGGCGGACGGAAACGGAGGTTCCGCCGAAATCCTCGATTTCAAAGCCCAGCTCCTCCAGCAGCGCGCCGTTATCAAGCAGCAGCTCCTTTTCCTCCCGCCCGATATCCGCCACGACTGGCACAAGCAGCGCCTGGCTCATCGTTTCATAACTGCGGCTCTTCAGGCGGTCAAAAAGCATGCGCTCATGAGCCGCGTGCTTGTCGATAAATATAAGCTCCCGCTCGCATTCAACGATGATATACTCCGTGAAGCTCTCGCCTATGATCCTGTACGGCGGCAGAGCAGGCTCAGTCAGCTGCTCCATGCGGGCCTGCTCGGGCTCCGGCTGCGGCTTCGGTATCTCCTCCGGCTTCGGATGCGGAATATCATATTTTCTCCGGCGGCGCGGGAGGCAAAGGCTCCCCGCGCTCCGTCGCTTTTTCCTCCGCCGTCTTTTCCTCCGGCGGATCAAGATATTTCCCTATCTTCCCGGAAGCGCGGAGCGTTTCGTGCGGCGGCGCGATGATATCCGGCAGCGGCACATGCCGCGTGATTATTGTCCTGTCCGGACGCGGCGAATTATACGTTACTCCGGCCTGACGGAAAACGAGCTTTCCGTCCTCCGGTTCCGGATCGTTCACGTTATGTACAATATGCCGTATCTCCGGCTTTCGCTCCGCAGCAAGCTGCTCCGTATACGTCGCGGGCTCGGCAAGCGGAGAGTGATCCTGCTCCTTCCGCTCCGGCAGCTTTATCTCGGGCGGTACGCTCTCGCTGTCCAAAGCCGCCCGCACCGCGCGGTACACGGTGTCAAAAACCTTGCGTTCGTTAAGGAACTTCACCTCGGTCTTGGCCGGATGGACGTTCACGTCCACCTCGTTGAACTTTACGTCCAGATACAGCACACAGCCGGGAAAGCGCCCCGTGAAAAGTGAATTTTTATACGCCTGCTCCAGCGCGGACTGCAAAAGCGCGGATTTTACAAAGCGGCCGTTCACAAAGAAAAACTGCGCGCCCCGGTTCCCCCTGGCGTTTGCGGGCGGGGTTATGTAGCCCTTCACGCTGCTTCCCTCGCCTCCACCGTCCACCGGCAGCATGCTCCGCGCAAAATCGCGTCCAAGCAGGGAGTAAACGCAGTTTTCCGCGTTTCCGTCGCCGGGGGTTTTAAACTCCTCCGCCCCGTCCTTTATGTAGCGTATCGATACGTCCGGATGCGACATTGCGCAGCGGATGACCACGTTTCCGACGTTTGCGGCCTCGGCGGAATCCTTTTTCATGAATTTCAGCCGCGCGGGAGTGTTGTAAAAGAGGCTGCGCACGATCATTGTGGTCCCCTCCGGGCAGCCGGCGTGCGAGCAGTCGCTTATAACGCCGCCCTCAAGCGTAACGGATGTGCCCTCCGCCGCGCCATGCTCGCGCGTGAGCAACTCAACGTCCGAAACGGCGGATATGGCCGCCAGCGCCTCGCCGCGAAAGCCGAGCGTGCGTATCGCCTCCAGCCCGTATTCATCCTGCAGCTTGCTCGTCGCGTGGCGCAAAAAAGCCGTCTGCGCATCCTCCATGGACATTCCGCAGCCGTCGTCCGTTACGCGTATGTAGCTCATCCCGCCGCGCTGTATCTCCACGGTTATCGTTTTCGCTCCGGCGTCGATGGCGTTTTCAACAAGCTCCTTAACGGCGGAGCCGGGGCGTTCCACGACCTCGCCCGCCGCTATCATGTCCGCTATATGCGGAGAAAGGCATCTGATCTTAGTCATTATCTGTATTCCACCGGGATCCCCTTTATCATTTTCGGCTCGACCTCTATCACGACCCTGTCGCCCACGCCGCAGTCTATCTCCGTAACATCGAGCAGCATGCAGTTCGCGCTGATATTGCCGATAAGCTTCACTCTCTTCCCGCCAAGGCGAACGTTCACCCTCGGCCTTGCGCCGAAAATCGCGCTCAGTCCGCGCGGCTGTCCGTCCGGCCTGATAAGCCCGACGCCGTTCGCCCAGCCGACGGATACAACGGCGACCTTTGTGGACTTTTTCAGTCTCACTCCCCTGCCCGCGCCCACAGACGTCGCGGCAGGCAGCCAGTCAAGCTCTTCGATATCCGCCTCGATAAAACCAACCGGCGCAAGCTCGTCGCTCACTCCGGGCGTTCTTCCCGCGATGGCGCTGCCAACGCACACGGCGTCGAGCCGGTCGAGCTCGCATTTGAAAAGAGCGTAGGAATCCAGAGCGTGTGCCATGCCGGTCTCTATCCCGCTCTCATTAAGGCGCACAAGAACGTTTTCAAAGGTCTCAAGCTGGCGGCGTATCACCGTTTTTCCCGCCTCCGGCCCGGAAAAACGGGTGTATATCCCGCTCACGACGAGTCCCGGCATCTGGCGGAAGATCTTGCTCATCTTATCCGTCTCCGTGGGCAGAAAGCCGTACTGACCAAGTCCGGAATCCACCTTGAGCTGAGTCTCCACGACCGTGCTGCGCGACACCGCCACGCTGTTTGCGGCAATTCCCGCGTCGAGCGAGCCGACGGTAAGCACAGCCCCGCAGTCGCACAGGCGCTCCACCTCGTTTATATCCACAGTGGAGCGCAGCATGAGTATATGCTCGTCCACAAAACCGTTTCTTCTCAGCTTCTCCGCGTCCTCGACCTCATAGACGGCAAAATTGCTTATCCCCTCCGCCCTGAGTATTTCCGCGGCCTTCAGCAGACCAAGCCCCTGCCCATCGCAGCTGAGATCGGCAATAATGGCCGCCGACTCGGCCCTCTTCTTTATGGCGCCGATGTTTCCCTTTATCGCGCCGGTATCTATAACAAGTCTCTTCACAGGCCAGCCTCCTTAACGTTTTCTATCCGCCGTTTCAGACTTTTAATAAGCCTACTATATATCATTCCGCCCGCCGCGTCAAACATCATTTGCTGCAAAAGCCCCTCCGGCGCAAAAATCCGCTTTTCCAAAGAGTCTGCGGCAAATTTTACGGGCTTTTTTCATGATCCGCCCACGCCGCCGCAAAAGCCGATATTTTCACACTTGAGCGAATATGCAATATTTCGGTTTTATCTGATTATAAAATTATTGCATTTTCACCAAATATGTGTTATCATAAGATAAATAGAAAGTCGATTATCATTGCGCATCGGGAAAGGAGGCATTCGCGCGCGAAGGTTCAGGCCATGCCGCCGGGGCTATCCCGGCAGAGAAAGGAGAACAGCATTGAAAAGACGTATCGTAAAGCTCCTGGCCGTTATGACTGCCCTCGCCCTGCTCGCCGGGAGCAGCGCCTGGGCCGCAGACACCACGAGAGTATACGCCATCAA
>CAKTED010000050.1 GCA_934546725.1 uncultured Oscillospiraceae bacterium
CGTCTGCTGAGCAGGTTCGATTCCCGCAGGCTCGTCCTTATCCCTGAACAGGAGCTTCAGGAATATCGGTGTTACCACCGAGGAAACGAGGATCAGCAGAATAACCGGCGCAAAGAACACGGAGTCGATTATCCCCATGCTCAGACCCTTCTGCGCCACTATAAGCGCCACCTCGCCGCGCGTCATCATGCCGACGCCTATCTTGAGGCAGTCCTTCGGCTTATGCTTCGTCACAAGACCGGCAAGACCGCAGCCGATTATCTTAGTGATAAGGCCGACGATAACGAAGAAGAGAGAGAAGAGCAGTATCGTTCCCGATATGCCGCGAATGTCCGTTTTAAGCCCTATTGAGGCAAAGAACACCGGGCCGAAGAGCATATACGAGCTTATGTTCATCTTGCTGTCGATATACTCCGCGTCGCGTATGCTGCAAAGGATAACTCCCGCGGCGTAAGCGCCCGTTATATCGGCCACACCGAAGAAATGCTCCGCCGCGTAGGCAAGGAAGAAGCAGACCGCAAGTCCGAATATCGGTATGCGCTGCGTATGCGGCCAGCGGCCGTCCATCCACCTGAAGAGATAATGGCAGGCAAAGCCGAAGGCAAAGACAAAGACGAAGAACAGCAGCAGCTTAAGCACGACGGCAGATACTCTTTCCTGTCCGCCTCCCGCGCCCATGCTCAGGACCACCGTGAGAACAAGGATGCCGATAACGTCATCGATTATCGCGGCGCTCACTATCGTCGTTCCGAGCTTCGATTTGAGCTTGCCCAGCTCCTTCAGCGTTGCGACTGTTATGCTGACGGACGTCGCCGTGAGTATAACGCCGATGAACAGCGCCTTATAAAACTCCGGGTCGCCCCAGGGCGCAAAGCCGTAGAAGCACATATACAGCACCGTTCCGCCAACGAGCGGAACAAATACGCCCATGCACGCCACGAGCAGCGCCACCGGGCCGGTGTGAATAAGCTCCTTCAGATCCGTCTGGAGTCCCGCCTGGAACATCAGCAGTACAACGCCTATGCCGGCCATGGTGCTGATAAAATCCGTCTGCTGCGCAATGTTCAGCACGCTTGGCCCGATTATCAGACCCGCGATTATTTCGCCCACCACCTGCGGCGCGTGCAGCTTGCGCGCTCCTATGGCGAAAAGCTTTGCAAAAACAATAATAATTGCAAGCTCAAGAAAAACCGAATAATCCATTTTCCCCATCCTCAATCCTGTTTTCTTTTAAAAATATTTTCGAGCAGCATGGCTCCTTCCTCAAGCGCCTGCTGCGAAACCATCGTTTCCAAATAAGCATATTCATCGCGGATCCCCTGCCCCTGCGGAACGGCGAAAGCTCCTCCGTCGCTTCCCGGAGCAAGCAGCCCCCCTGTATATTCGGCTCGCTTAACATCCAGCGCGTGCTGCTCGACTATTTTTTTCAGCACAGCGTCCGGGAATTTGCCCGAGCCGACCAGGTTCGCTACCGGCGCAAAGGTCGGAACCCAGACGGTGTCTGACGCCGCGAGGTCGCTTATCGCCTGCTCGTCCAAATAATAGCCGTGCTCAATGCTGTCCACCCCGGCCTCCACCGCCGCCTTCACGGCATCAGCGCCGTTGCAGTGCGCCATTACGGCAAAGCCCTCGCCGTGCGCAATGCCGATAAGCTCGCGTATCTCCTCCGCTTCAAGCGGCTCGCAGCTCATTTTTCCGTACTCCGAAAAGTCCATGATGCCCGAGAGCATGAGTTTTATGAAATCGCCGCCCAGCCGCCGCACCTCGGCAACGAGCGCGCGATACTCGCCCATATCCGACCACTCGCGGCCAAGGAAGCCGCCGTAGCGCCCCTTTTTGTGAATGGCGAACGCGGGACTGCGATACGTTATCCCATACTCCGGGGCAAGCCGCACCGCCAGGAGCGAAACGCCGAGGTTATCGCCGCCGTCCCGCACATAGCCGGCGCCCGCAGCCCTGTATTCCTCAAGCCTCGCCCGCACCCAGGTCTCATCCGGCGCGGAGGTATGGCGCGCCAGCGCCCGGCGGAAATCCGCTCCGTCCAGCGCGATATGCGCATGGCATTCGTAAAGCATCCCCATCACCTTCCCGTGAGAGTATACGCCAGAAACCGAATCAGTTCAAGCGGCATTTTTACTAAATTACGCGCTCAAAGGCTCAAAATCTGAGACGCATCTTATTCCAGCGCACGTTACCGTGCGTCGAGTCCGAAACTCCCTCGTTTTCAAAGCCGAAGGCCGCGTAATAATGCACAAGCTCATCCTTGCAGGTAAGCACCAGTCCGAGCCGCCCCTGAGCTTTGGCGTCGGCTATCGCCCGCTTTATGAGCATTCCGGCAAAGCCGCGTCTTCTGTACTTTGGGCGCGTATTTACGCCGAATATCATCTGCCACGTGCCGCCCTCGTCGTGCAGCCGCGCGTTTTCGTACATTTCATCTCTCAGCTCCAGCTCATTCGTGACCATACCGTCAACAAAGGCCGCCAGCTCATCGCCGCAGAACAGCAGCCAGAAGTGCTCGCCGTATGCGCTCACCCGCTCCTCAAGCTGCACGCGCGTCGCCGCCTCTGCCGCCGGGAAGCATTCCGCCTCAACCGCCGTCAGGTCGGCTACGTCCACTGACGAGGCATGTCGTATTTCCATTTTCTCCATACATATCCCGCCTTTCTCCGGCGATTATAGCACCTGCGGCGCGGCTGCTCAATATTTTTTCGCAAAAAAAGAACGCCCGGTCACATTTCGCGCCCACAGCGTTCCCGATATGCTTATTTTTCAGCTCAGTTCTACCTTAAGCGGCTTCGAGAAGCCGTCAAGCAGTATCTCCGCAGCGCTCTCGCCGCCCTCAAGCTCCGCGTGAAACTCCAGCGTGATAAGCTCCGTCCTGCCGTCCGTTGTTCTTATCCCCCTGCCGGGCACGGAAAGCGGCTGCTCGCCCGATTCGAGGACGATCGACGGCGAAAGCTTTTTATAGAAGTACTCCGCATTATACTTTCCCGGATCGCCATACCTGTGAGCGGCGTCCCCCGAAAGGCTCAGCTCTATGGTACCGCTCAGCTCGTTGACCAGTGGGTCATACTCCACCCTGTTAAGGCAGGCGGTCAGTCCGCCGGAGCTTATCCTGCCCGCGGAACCGTCCAGCGCCAGCGCAGCCAGTGCAGCCAGCGCGGCAATTATGCACGCCGCCGCAAAAAATGCGATTTTCTTCACGTCCCCCGCCGCCTTTCTTTAAAGTATGCCTTCAGTCTGCCCCATTTCTTTAGTTTTTATTATAATTCATTGTTATTCTGTTGTCAATGTATTTGTTTATTCTTTTTGTGATATATTTGTAATAAATGAATCTGTACTGTTTTGTGCATTTGAACAAATTGTCCGTTTTTTTAGTGAAAACGTCCGCAGATCGTGGATGCGGAAAGCAAACGCCCACCTCTGTCATCCTCGCAAAGCGGGATCCCACATGGATAGGCAGAAGAGTACGTTATCGTTACCATGATGGAACCAACGGTGGGATTCTTCGCCTGCTTGCGCAGGCTCTGAATGACGTGCAGGTGGGGAGGTGCGTTGCAGGGTACGGCGGTTGACTTTGGCGAAGGGGGCGTTACAGTGGACGCAGAGGCCCAAACTTTCCGTCATTCAGAGGCCGCAGGCCGTGGAATCCCCCACGCAGGGGCACACGCCCAAATCATGGATGCAGAGGCCCGCGCCCTCTTCCTTTACCCTCGCAAAACCCGTGGAAGGCGAAGCCGTACAACACCCGCAGCCGCAGAAGCGAAAAAAGAGACCGCCAAACAGGCGGTCTCTCTCAAACTGCAATCAAATTAATAGTATCTCTTGTTCTTATTCTTTCTCGCAGCCTCTGACTTCTTGCGGCGCTTTACGCTGGGGCTCTGATAATACTCCTTCTTTCTGAGATCAGAAAGAACTCCGGCCTTCGCACAGTTTCTCTTAAATCTTTTCAGCGCGCTGTCAAGGGACTCGTTTTCTTTAACTCTTACTTCAGACATCTATTTCCCTCCCTCCAATACGCCTTATGCTGGCGCTCAAGGGCCTCATTCGGCTTTAACGTCAGTATTATAAAGCATGATGGCGCTATTGTCAATAGCAATATTGCAAGGCTTTGCGGACTTTGCTGCAAAGCATCAGGCCTTCGGTTTGAGAATGAGGTTCACGAGCTTGTTCTTTACAACTATCGTCTTCACAAGCTCCATGCCCTCCATCATTCTGACTATCTTCGCGTCGGCGCAGGCCGCGTCGACCACGGTTTTGTCATCGCTGTCCGTCGGTACCGTAACGGTGGAGCGAAGCTTTCCGTTCACCTGCACGGCTATGGTCTTTTCCGCCTCGACGGTCTTGCTCTCGTCGTACTCCGGCCAGGCCTGCTGGCAGCACATGCCCTCAAAGCCGAGCTGCTCCCAGAGCTCCTCGCAGATATGCGGGGCGAAGGGCGAGAGCATGAGCAGCAGCGCTTTCATGTCTCCGCGGCTCACTCCCCTGTCGTAATACTCGTTCACGAGCGCCATAAGCGCGGCGATAGCGGTATTGAACTTCATGTCAAGGATATCGTCGCCGACCTTTTTGATCGTTCTGTGGATCGAAGCCTCGTTCTCCTTTGAATACTCCTCACCCACGGCGTCCTTTGCGCGCTCGCCAAGGTTCCATATTCTGTCAAGAAAGCGTTTGCAGCCCTTAACGGCCTCGCTCGACCAAGGCGCGGCTTTTTCAAAGTCGCCGATGAACATGATGTAAAGGCGCATGGTATCCGCGCCGTACTGATTAACGATGTCGGTGGGATTCACGACGTTTCCACGCGACTTGGACATCTTCTCCCCACCCTCGCCGAGGATCATTCCGTGGCTCGTGCGTTTGGCATACGGCTCCTTCGTGGGGACCTTGCCTATATCATAGAGGAACTTGTGCCAGAAGCGGGAGTAGAGCAGATGCAGCGTGGTGTGCTCCATACCGCCGTTATACCAGTCTACCTGCTTCCAGTAATCCAGCGCCTCCTTTGACACCATGTCCTTATCGTTATGCGGATCCATATAGCGCAGGAAGTACCAGCTGGAACCCGCCCACTGGGGCATGGTATCCGTCTCGCGCTCGGCCTTGCCGCCGCAGATGGGGCAGGTCGTCTCGACCCAGTCGCGCATCTTGGCGATGGGCGACTCGCCGTTATCTGTAGGCTCATAGGAATCCACCTCGGGAAGCAGCAGCGGCAGCTCGCTTTCGTCCACGGGGACGTAGCCGCACTTTTCGCAGTGGATTATCGGTATCGGCTCACCCCAGTAGCGCTGGCGGGAGAACACCCAGTCGCGCAGCTTGAAGTTCACCTTCTCGTGACCGATGCCCTTCTCCTCGAGCCATTTTACTATGGTCTTCTTCGCCTCGGCAACGCGCATTCCGTCAAGGAAGCCGGAGTTTACGAGAACGCCGTCCGCCGTATCGGTATACGCCGCCTCCTGAACGTTGCCGCCCTTCACGACCTCGACTATCGGGAAGCCGAACTTTCTGGCGTACTCCCAGTCTCTCTCGTCATGCGCCGGAACGGCCATGATGGCGCCGGTGCCATAGGTGGAAAGGACGTAGTCGGAGATGCATATCGGTATCTCCTGTCCGGTCACGGGATTTATGCCCATGACGCCCTTAAGCGTAACGCCGGTCTTTTCCTTATTGAGCTCCGTGCGTTCAAAGTCGGACTTGCTCGCGGCCAGCGCCTTATAGGCCTTCACCTCGTCGGCATTCTCAAGTCTGTCGAGCCATTTGTCCACAAGCTCGTGCTCCGGGGAAACGACCATGTATGTCGCGCCGAAAACGGTGTCCGGGCGCGTTGTGAAAACGCGGAGCTTATCTCCGGCAGTTGTATCAAAATCTATCTCCGCGCCGGTGGAGCGGCCGATCCAGTTGCGCTGCTGGATCTTTACGCGCTCGATGTAATCCAGGCCGTCAAGGTCGTCGATAAGGCGCTGGGCATAATCGGTTATTTTGAGCATCCACTGGCTCTTTTCGCGGCGGATAACGGGGCTGCCGCAGCGCTCGCAGACGTTTTCCACGACCTCCTCGTTCGCCAGAACGCACTTGCAGGAGGTACACCAGTTAACGGGCATCTTTGCCTTATAGGCCAGGCCGCGCCTGAAAAGCTGGAGGAATATCCACTGCGTCCATTTATAATACTCCGGATCCGTGGTGCAGATCTCCCTGTCCCAGTCAAAGCTGTAACCAAGGCTCCTGAGCTGCTCGCGGAAGTGGTTAACGTTCTTTTCCGTGACTATTCTGGGATGGATGTGGTTCTTTATCGCAAAATTCTCCGTCGGCAGGCCGAAGGCGTCGTAGCCAATGGGAAAGAGAACATTATAGCCGTCCATCCTCTTCTTGCGGGCGATAACATCCATGGCGGTATACGGCCTTGCGTGGCCGACGTGCAGACCGTTGCCCGAGGGATACGGAAACTCGACAAGCGCATAATACTTCGGCCTTTCGTCCCCCGTTTTTGCCGCAAAGGTCTTCTCGTCCAGCCATTTCTTCTGCCACTTGCTCTCTATCTTGTGGAACTCGTACTTCATTTACATGACTTCCTTTATCCTTAGCTTTTTCATTCTTCAGGAGTGGTTATACCGGTGATATCCACCTTTTCGGCGTCGCCCCAGAGTCTTTCAAGGTCATAAAACCCTCTTGCCTCGGCAAGGAAGAGGTGAACGATAACGCAGCCGAAGTCCATCAGCACCCAGCCGCCGTCGCGGTAGCCCTCAACGCTCCTCGGCGCCTCGCCAAGCTCGCTGAGCTTCTTTCCCGCCTCGTCCGAAAGGCTCTTTATCTGCGAGGTGGAGCCCGCCGTGCAGATGACGAAATAGTCCGCAAGAACGGTTATATCCGCCGTGTGCAGGACCGTTATGTCCTTCGCCTTTTTGGAATCAAGGGCTCTGACTATATTTTCCATTACTTCTTTTGTACTGAGCATTTTCTGTCTCCTTTACTGATCCGCGCCGTTCACGCCGCCCCGGAAACGGTTTCCTCAGCCGGTTCCGCCGGTTCGACCGCAGTCTCCGTGCCGGTATCCGTGCTTCCCGCGTCAGTCGTCGGCTCCGGCTGCGTTTCGCCGCTCTCCCCGCCGTCCGTCGGCTCCGGAGTTGCCTCCTGTGTGGGCTCCGGCGCTGCTTCGCCGCCCGTCTCGCCGCTCTCTCCGCTGTCCGTCGGCTCCGGGGTCACATCCGGCGCGGGCTCATCCGTTGCTTCAGGCGTGGGCTCCGGCGCTGCCGTGGAGGCCGGGGTCGCCGTCGGCGTCGGCGTACTCGTTGAAGTGGACGAGGACGAGCTGCTGTGGCTCGAGCCGCCCGCGTTATAGAACGAATCGAGGCCTCCGGCTATTGTGCCGGTCGTCGCGTAAAGATTGCCGTTTGCGTCGCGCGTGAGGATGTTCACGTTATCGATCGTCACGGGGTCCTTATAGGGGTTGAGGCACTCGTTTATCATATCCAGCCACTCGTCTACATATATCGAGCAGTACGAAAGGCCGCGAACGCTGTCGTTATAAAACTCCGGTACGGTCTGGAACGTTATGTCGTCCACGTCCATCTTGAGCATCTCCTGCCCGTACCAGACGATGTTGCCGACGGTGAGGTCGGTTTCAACGTAGTCCTTGAATATCTGCGCATACTCCGTGATATTGGAGGCTATCGCGCTGAAGGTGAGGCACTGCTTTGCCAGCGCCTTCATGAAATCCTGCTGGACACTGATGCGCTTTATATCGCCCGCCGCGTAGCCGCTGCGGTAGCGGACAACGCCCACGGCGTTATGTCCGTCCAGCAGCTGGTAGCCCTTTGAAACGTTGATGTGCAGGTTCTGCGTGGGGTCATTATAGACCATGTTCTGCGGAACGTCGAAATAAACGCCGCCGATGGCGTCCACCAGCGCCTCGAACGCCTTGAGGTCAACGCTGACGTAGCTGTCCACCTCAAAGCCGAGTATATCGGACAGGCCCTCGACCAGGCCTGGCATTCCGGCCTTTTTGAAGGCAAGAATGGTGTTCACCTTCTTGACGCTCCACGAAACGTTCACGAGCGTATCGCGCGGGATGCTCACGATGTTGAGCTTATGGTTCACCGTGTCGAGCCGACCGACGAACATAGTATCCGTATTGCCGTTGCCCTGATCGTTTCCGATAACGAGGAAGGTATAAAGCCCCTCATTACGCGTTGACGACACCACGTTCGGCGTTGCGTTCGGGTCCCTATCCTCAGGGTTTCTGCTTCCGTCCGGCGCCTGAACCGTTCCGGGATCTGTGGTTTTCACCGGTTTGTTTATGTCCGGCGGCCTTACGGTGACCTTATAGAACACGATCAGCGCTATGACAAAAACCAGCAGCACGCATATGACTATGAGTCTGTTGCGCACCTTGCGCTTCTGGTATTTCACAACGTCCGCCTCTATGCGGCGGCGTTCCTCGGGGGTGCGCCTGCGGTGCTCCTCAGTATCAAGCGCTTTTTTTGCCTTTTCTATTCTTTTCCTTGCAAGAGCGCCAAGAAAGCCGTCCGTTCCTTCGATTTTTTCCTCTGCGTCCGGCAAATTACTGCGCTTTCCGCTTTTTTCCTCATAATGTACTTCTTTTTCAGTGTTTTTCCCTGATTTCTTTTTTTTGCTGGTATTTCCGAAAAGTTTCATGATACTCCCACTCCCGTTATCGGGTCTCCTGCTTACGCCATGTCTTTTTGTATGCACTCAAGCGCTCTTATGGAGTCCGGATGCGGCGTGATGCCGTTTTCCCGCATATCCTCAAGGCTCATCTCAAGTCCACGCGCCATGGCTCTGTTCAAATCCTCGTATGCCAGCCTTCTGAGCTCCTCGAGCCCGTCGAAATGGCGGTTTGGTTCAATATAATCCGCAAGATATATGATCTTTTCGAGCAGCGACATGTTCTCCCTGCCCGTTGTATGCCATTTTATCGCCTCGCGGATCTCGGGCGAAACGCCGAACTCGTGCCATGCCACGTCCGCTCCGGTCTTTGCGTGGAGCAGCTTCGGATTTTCAAGCTCAAGCGTATCTGTTACTGTACCATATTTTTCACATAATATCAAC
>CAKTED010000051.1 GCA_934546725.1 uncultured Oscillospiraceae bacterium
CTCCTGGTGCGCGAGGTCTACGGCGTTGAGCAGCGTGCACATCTGAGTGCACCAGTAGTTCATCTGCTTGTCGAAGGACTCGAGAACCTGGTCGAAGCTGGTCATGTCAGCCAGGCTGCCTGTCTGGGGACCAAGGCGCTTGCCAAGCTTGCCGCACTTCTCCCAACGCTCGCAGGAGGGGCCGCAGTGCAGGCAGCGGCCATCATTGATCGCAAGCTCGAGAACCTTTGCCATGTTCATGTGACCGGCATCATGCCAGCCGTAGGTCTTGCCGGAAACGTCCGGCTCAACGCAGCCGACGACCTGGTAGTCTCTTGCGTCGGTAAGCTCAATGTCAGAGGAGAGCATGCTGGGAATGGTAACATCGTCATTGAAGATTTTGGGCTCGCCGGTACCCATGCGGATGCAGTTGGCGACCTTCACCTTCAGCTCCCAGGGAGTATTGGCGTGCATGCGCACGGCAAGCCAGGGGTTGGGAACACGAACGTGCGCGTGAGCGTCAAGCACCATGAAGGTGAGGTCGTTCGTCGCGTCAACACCGTCCTTGCCTATGCCGCCGACAGTGAGGCAGGGGCCGCCGATGCCGCCGTTGCCGAAGGTATGAATGAGAATGTGGCTGCGAAGCTTGTTGAGATCCCAGATTTTTATATAGAAGTTCTCAATGAGCTCCTGCATGAACTCGCGCTTTGCCGTACCGGTCTCGATATCGTGTTTGTAGTAGGGGAACATGTACTGGTCGAAGCGGCCATAGGAGATGGAGTGGCCGTTGCACTCGATGAGTATCATGCAGTTTGCAAGGTGAACGAGCTGGATGGCCTCCCAGAACGTGCGGGGAGGATTCTCCGCGATCCAGGCGCAGTTTGCGGACATCTGCTCAAGCTCGGCGCGGCGGGCGGGATCGGAACATTCCGCGGCCTTCTCCGCAAGCAGTGCCGCATAGCGCTTGCAGTGGTTGATGGAGCCCTCGTTGGAAATGGCTCTGTAAAAATTGTAGCGCTTCATATCCTCGGGCTTCTGGAGGTCAACGCTCTCCATTTCAGCGATGATTTTCTTACGGATTCCGCCGAAGCCAAGGGAGAAAAGACGCTCATAGTCAAGGCCGAGGTGACCGGCGCCGCAGAAAATATATGCGTCGGCGAAGAAAACGCCCTTGCCTGCATGGCTTCCCTTGAGTACCTCCTCGGTCACGAGGGAGTTTGTAAGATCCTCAATGGCGTGGCCGTCCCAGAAATCGCGGATGGCGTCCATGCGGTCCTGCGTATCCTGCGTGTAGGAGAAATAGTCGTGCGTGCGCTCCTCACTGTAATCCATGAGGCCCTGGTGCATCTCGTCGCAGACCCAGTCGATGCCGAACTCGGGATGGACGGGAGCGCCCTTCTTGTCGCAGCCGAGGCCGCCGACGATGAGCTCGTCGTCATATACATAGATGGGGGTGTGCTCAAGAACGTTTTTGATGCCGTAGGCGCACTTGACCTCCTGCGTCTCGCCGGGGTGGGCCTTATAGGCCTCCGTTACGAGCTCGGCTCTCTCGGGAGAGACGAAGCCGTTCGTCGTGCGCTCGGTGACGCTCAGAATGCGGTTTATGCGGTCAAAGGGGGAGGAGTTCGGCGTGTTGCCGGAAATGCCGATGCCCCATTCCTTATCGAAGGGCTCGATGGCCTGAGGATGAGTGTCGACATAGCACGCGTTCTTGTAGGTGTTCGTGTTCTGTCTGAGATTCTCGTCACTTGTGATGGGAGTATGACAGCTCATTTACAATACCTCACTTCTGTTCTGATTTATTTAAATAAAAATATTAACAATGTTTTTTCAACCTTTTCCTTTTCACTCTTATTATATAGCGAACAGCTCGTAAATCGCAATGTCAGCTCAAAACAAAAATTTGTCCAAAGTAGAATGGCATAGCACCAGTCCGCCCAGGCTGAATAAAGTGCAAAAATAAATATTTGTAATATTGAACGAGAAGGTTTGTGCGGTGAGCACAAAATGCGGCACAAAACTGACTTTCGGCGAACATGTCATGCCGCGGTAACAATATAAAATTGTGCCAAATGCCATGAAAAACGCATGTTGCGCATTAAGCTGCAGCTGATTGGCGTTCAGGCATTTTACGCAAGCTCATCGCCATTCATGGTTTTCAGCATGAGTATTGCAAGCAGCAGATTCAGTCTTACGTCGGGATCCTCAAGGTCGAAAGCATAGGCGTCGCAGATGCGATTTATGCGGTAGGCAATGTTATTGCGGTGCATGTACAGCGCCTGCGCAACGATGCTTGCGCGGCGCTCGTGGCGCAAATACAGATAGAGCATTTGAACATTGTTCGATGAGTGTTCAAGATCGGTCTTATACAGCTCGCGCACGGCCGTCCAGTACGGACTGTCCTGCCACGACATGGAGCCCTTCAGCCGTTTTGATACGGCGTAAAACATGCTGAAGCGTTCGTAAGGCCAGATGCGGGGGTGTTCCACGTTATCGCGAATGTCCGGAAGCGTGGCTGTTTTGCCGTAAACGGTGCTGTAGCTCAGCGCCAGGCAGGCGTCGGTATATGATCTGGAGAAGTCGGAAAGAGAGGTGAAGTGCATGCTCAGTCCGCACTGAGCCGACTGCTTTTCGAGTATTTCGTTAAGCTGAGAGAAAAACTCCCTGCTTTTTGGCTGCATCGGAAGCTCGGACGGGGCTCTGGCGAGGATGACCGCACGCTGCTGATAAATTACGGACAGCGAGCGCGGGAAAAGCTTGGACACCTCGGTACGAATATTGCTCAGAAACGGCTGAGACGGATGCTCCGACGCGACGACGAGCAGCCTGAAGCTGCCGTTGTACGGTATCCCGGCGGAATTCAGCCGCGTACGGACGGAGTCGCGCTTTTCCGGGTCGTTTTCTATGAGGTCTGATATGAGCTGATCCGTAGAGTTGCCGATTTTTATAATGTCGTTGCGCTCCTTGATTATAAATGTATTGAGCACGTCGAGCAGCATTTTGAAAAGGTCGAGCAGACCGGGAGTATACGGCATATGGTCGCAGACCATGACTATGTGCATGAAGTACGCGTCGCGAAATTTGAAAACACGGTTCACCATCAGGTACTGGCTCAGCTCCGGAATGATGGAGGTATAAATGTCCTGCTTTGTGTTCCATTCGTCGTAGCAGCCGGCCTTCTTGAAGCCGACGAGCGTTTCCTCGGGATGGTAGCCGTATTTGCGCAGGCGCAGAGTTACCTGATCGTCCGTGTCCGTGTCCGTGCTGGCGATGAGGCGCATGGAGGAGTCGGAAACGTTGATGGAGTTTTTTATTATGCTGCGGCTGAGGTTCAGAACGCTTTGCAGGCCTTCGTTTTTTGCGGCGGCCATCCACATTGCCGTGTTCCAGTCGGATATTTCATCAAATCGATCCTTAACGATGGTGTAAAGCCGGCTTATATCCATGTTTTCCGTAACTATGAGCTTGCCGGAAAGCGCTTCATCAGTTTCATCGTCGCGCCGGAAGCGGTCGCGCAGGCAGAGAAAGCGGAGCCCCGGATGCGCCTGCGTGCGAAGAAGCGCCACGGATAGCGGAGCGACGTAAAGCACGTCCGGCGAATAGCTCTCGCTGTCGGAGTCGATAAAGAGCTTTACCTGAGAGAATATGCACTGAGGGTCGGCGTTCATATAGTTTTCACAGTAAAAATCGCGCAACGCTTCAATGACGAGATTAAGCGATATTCCCATATAAACCTCCCAAAATTGTGTGTTTTTACTGATATTGAATACAAAATATACAATAACTGATAGTGCAAAGCCTGTCCTGTATTCAGAATAAAGCACAAATCACAAAAAATCAAGCATATATTTGTGCGTAGAGCAAAATGGCAAAAATTTCATATACGCAAAATGCAAAACGGTTACAAAAAATCCGTTGCAATTGACAAATGCTGAATATTGACCTGCGTTTTTGTAGGTACGCCTAATGAAAATCGGAAAACGATAAAATATACTCGAAGCATGGCGGTTCTGAAATGAACTGGAAAATCGGAATCAAATCGGAATTAAAAAGAAAGAAGGAACAGCAAAATGATAAGAAAAGGTAATGAAGTGGTTCTTAACGTAAGACCGGTCGTTATTGGCTTCGAGCATCTGTATTATTATGAGGGACCATGTCGCTTCGGCAAGGGCGAGGCGCTTCAGCCCGGATACGACCGTCTGGTAAATGCGCAGAAGACTGAGGAGTTCATGGCGAATCTTCGCAGGTATGCGCCCGAGGGCGTGAACATCATGGATCCTGTATGCGGCAGCAGAACGGATGACTGGGACAACAGCGAGGAAATGTGGGAGCGCTTTAAGGAAGCCATTCTCCCGGCAGATTATCTTGTTGTTTTCTGCGACATCGGCGTAGACGAGCTTACGATAGAGATGTGCCAGCGCTTCCGCAAGCCCATGGCGATAACTCCCATGTCCGCTTACTCCACGCCTACTCTCTGCGCTGCGATCGGCAGCAGAAACCTCTGCGAGTTTAAGGGCTTTATGAAGTGGGAGGATCTTGGCTATTATCTTGGCATCATGCGCGCACGCAAGGTTATGCAGAGCACCCGTGTAATGCTCGTATCAAGAATGAACTCTCAGGTATCCAAGTCCTCTGTTGACACCTTCATCAGCCATGACGCCATAACGGACAGACTTGGAGTTCAGTTCAGATACGTCAACCTTCACGAACTGCTTGACGATATGCAGCCCGCCCGTGAGGAGGGTAACTACACCACCCCCGGCCGTAAGACCTGGAATCTTGACGATAACGATATGGCCGAGATCGAGAAGCTGGCCGACGAGCTCATGAACAACGCAGCCGAGGTTCAGGTGGACCGCAAGTATCTTGTAAACTCCCTCAAGGCATATTACACCGTTAAAAAGCGCATGGACTTCCTGGATTGCAACGCCTTTACCGCACCCTGCCCTGACGCCTGCTCCACGCGCCGCATAAACCAGGGTCAGTTCACCTTCTGCCTTACTCATACGCTCAATATGGAAAACGGTATACCCTCTGCCTGCGAGTATGACGTTGACGCCGTTCTTTCCGAGCAGGCGCTCATCGCCGTTTCCCGCAAGTTCCCCTATATGGGCAATACCTCCCCTCTGCCGATGGAGGGCGGAAAGTTCCAGTGGCGCTTCGGCTCCACCGAAGAGGGACAGGCAAAGCTCATGAGCGACCCGACGAACGTATACCTCATGCAGCACTCCGTTGCCCATCGCCGCATAAGCGATCCTGAGAAGACGTCTCCGTTTGCACTGCGTCATTTTGCCTATGACCAGAAGTGGGGCGCCGTCATGCGTCACGACTTTGATAAGGATGCCGGACAGACCATGACCGTCTGCCGCTTCTCACCCGACGGAAGGAAGCTCTTCATCGGGAAGGGAACCGTTATCTGCGGCGACGGATATGATCTTGATAACTGCAATAACCTCGTTTACTTCCGCGTTGAGGATCAGAAAAAATTCTTTGAGGCACAGAATAATGTGGGCAATCATCTTGCCATGGTTTATGGCGATTATACGCAGCAGCTCAGAGATCTCGCGGCGTCCCTGAACGTCGAGGTCGTCGAGCCTGAGAAATGAGCGCCGAAGAAAAAAATTCGCCTGAAAGGGCGCGGCAGCTGATACTTCGCTTCGGTGAGGCGGCGGAGCGGGAAATGGATGCTGTAAAATCCGCATGCCCGCTTACGGAAGAAGCTTTCAACGGGCATATGTTCAATTACATATTGTATAAATTTCTGCTGCTACCGGAGGAAGTGAAAAGCCGTGACTTCAATGATCTTGCCGAGCAGAGTTTGGCAAAAAGCGCAGGAATATCCAAAGACCTTGTGAAGGAATTTGATCAGGCGCAGAGCTGCAGCGGCACGTCGTCCGTAATGGCGAAAAAGGTGCTGCTGTTCATGAAGCTTCAGCGCGAGCTGAATATAAAGCTCCCGGCGGAGGGCTCGGCCAGAGTGAAAAGCATCGACGAGCTCATACGGCTTGTCTGGCTTGAGGCATCTACAGACAGGGACAGCGCTGTTTTTGAACACATCAGGATCTGAATCATACGAAAGGCGCCGCTGCGGTAAATTTTCCGCGGCGGCGCCGACGACAGGGGAAGCGGCAATGAATAATGAGCTTGAACATGCGAGAGCGGATTTTCCCATACTTTCGCGGCAGATACGGGGAAAGCCCCTTGTCTATCTTGATAATGCCGCCAGCATGCAGATGTCACGCGCCGTCATGAAAAAAATGCGTGAGCAGCAGGCGGAGTTTCACGCTAACGTACATCGAGGAATACATTACCTGAGCGAGCGGTCGACGGAGCGGATGGAGAAAGCCCGTGAGACCGTGCGCCGCTTCATAAACGCCGAAAGCGCGGGCGAGATCATCTTCACGAGCGGCTCGACGCAGAGCGTAAACCTCGCAGCGATGGCGCTTGAGGGTACCGTGATAATGCGCGGGAACGCCGTGGCGGGCTTGGATTTTTGTGCAAGAAAGGCTTCGTCTCTGCAAATATCGCGTATCATACCGGTCATACCTCTTTTTGAAAATTTGAAATTAACGGATGAGCCGGATTGGATCCGACTGTCCGAAATGAGATATATAACATTACTTTATAATTATACATATAAGATTTTCTGCTTTCAAGAAAAAACCGAATGAAATTAAGCGATATTTGTACTGCGCAGCTATTGACAAAGAAGAAAAGTGTAAATATAATAATACATTATCGCAAATGCTATGGTAAAGACTGTGAAGGGAAGAGTAACCCGCGAACAGCGCGTTGCAGAGAGCCGCCGGTGGCTGAAAGGGCGGCACGGGCGCGCGGGCGAAGAACATCCCGGAGTTGCCGACCGAAGGCCGCTTCCCGGCAGGTAGGCTCGGACGCGCGGGCGCGTTACAGCTCATGACATTTTCTCAGTGTCACAAAGAGGGCGCTCTCGCGCCACTTTGGGTGGTACCGCGGAGGCATACGGCTTTCGTCCCAAGTAAGGGACGAAAGCTTTTTTTATTTTGGAGGTATGTGATTTGAAAAGAACGGTATATTGCGGACTGATCGGCGAAAAGGACATTGGCAGCCGTCAGCTTGTCGCCGGATGGGTGCAGACAAAGCGCGATATGGGCGGCGTAATATTCATCGACCTGCGCGACCGCGAGGGGACGCTGCAGGTGGTTTTCAACGCGGCAAATATGCCCGCGGAGGAGTTTTCCGTGGTGGAGGGGCTGAAGAATCAGTCCGTCATATATGCCGAGGGCAATATTCGCCTGCGAGACGCGGAGACCGTTAATCCCAGAATCGCAACCGGAACGGTCGAGCTGATGGCTGAGCATGTGGAGCTTGTCTCATCCAGCGAAACGCTCCCGTTTTCTTTGGACGACGGCGTGAGCGTGCGCGAGGATCTGCGCCTTAAATATCGCTTTCTCGACATTCGCCGTCCTCAGATGATAAATAATCTCCGATATCGCCATACGGTGCAGCGCGTCGTGGAAAAATATCTGGACGACGAGGGCTTCATAAGCGTTGAAACGCCGATGCTCTGCAAATCCACGCCCGAGGGCGCGAGAGACTATCTCGTTCCGTCCCGCGTGCATCCGGGCAAGTTCTACGCGCTGCCGCAGTCTCCGCAGATATTCAAGCAGCTGCTGATGGTCGGCGGCGTGGACAAATATTATCAGGTTGCCCGCTGCTTCCGCGACGAGGACCTGCGAGCGGACCGGCAGCCGGAATTTACCCAGGTGGATATGGAAATGTCCTTCGTGGATCAGGAGGACATACTCGTTCATCTCGAAAAGCTTTTCAGGCATATTTTCCGTGAGGTGAAGGGCATTGATATAAAGGAAGCCTTCCCACGCATGACGTGGACGTACTGCATGGATGTTTACGGCAGCGACAAGCCGGATATCCGCTTCGGCCTGCCGATAGTCGATCTCTGCGATATGGCGCGGCAGTGCAGCTTCGGCGTATTCCGCAGCGTTGTGGATGCCGGAGGCGTGGTGCGCGCCATATGCGTGCCCGGCGGAGCGGCCTTTACCCGCACCGATATCGAGGGGCTCACGGCAAAGGCCATGAGCTACGGCGCGAAGGGCATGGCGTGGATAGCCATCCGCCCGGACGGAGAGATATATTCCATCCTCACAAAGTTCCTCAGCGCCGCAGACATGGATGCGATAATCAGCGCGACGGGGGCAAAGGCAGGAGATTTCATCCTGTTCTGCGCCGATAAGCTTGCCATGGTCAGAAAAGTGCTCGGCGCGCTTCGCCTTGACCTTGGCGACATGCTCGGCCTGCGCGATAAGGAAGAATACAGGTTCCTCATCGTTACGGATTTCCCGCAGTTCGAGTGGTCGGAGGAGGAGAAGCGCTTCATGGCCACGCACCATCCCTTCACGATGCCGTATGAGGAGGACATTCAGTACCTCTTCTCGGACCCCGGCCGCGTGCGGGCACAGGCCTATGACGTTGTTCTCAACGGCATCGAGCTCGGCAGCGGAAGCATAAGGATCCATCGGCCGGACGTTCAGCAGAAGATGTTTGAGGCGCTCGGCTTTGACGATGAGCAGATAGAAGAGCGCTTCGGCTTCATGGTGAACGCCTTCAAGTACGGAACTCCTCCGCACGGCGGCTTCGCCTTCGGTCTTGACAGACTGGTCATGCTGATGGTCGGCGCGGATTCGCTGCGCGACGTAATAGCCTTTCCGAAGGTCAAGGACGCATCCTGCCTCATGTGCGGCGCTCCGGACGTTGTGGACGAGGAGCAGCTCGAGGTTCTGGACATATGCGTCGGCAGCGCGCCCGCGGCAAAGGCCGGAAGAGCGGCGACGAAGCGGGCGGCGGACAGCATTGACGTTGAAAACGTCGCAAACCTGGCAAGGCTACGGATAGAGGACGGCGAAAAGGAAAATATGAGAGCCGAGATGGCGGCGGTCATCGCCTTTGCCGACGAACTTTCAAGGATAGATACGCAGGACGTGCCCGTTACGGCGCACGTTGTGCC
>CAKTED010000052.1 GCA_934546725.1 uncultured Oscillospiraceae bacterium
CAAGAGCATTCTTCGAGTTGGCGTAGGTGTCGTACTTCTGGAGCTTCATGTCGGGATAGTTTGCGATAAGGTAGGTCTCGGCGGTGGTGCCGGAGATGACGATCATTGCGTCGTCCGCGTTCCAGTTATCAAGCGTTTCGATAACGTTGGAGCTCGGGGAAACAACGCCGAGGGCGACGTTCATGTACGGCAGAGCGAAGTCTACCTCCTCGGCGCGCTCGGGGGTAACGGTGAAGTTTGCGAGGATGAGGTCGACCTTGCCGGTCTGGAGATACTCGATGCGGTTGGCCGCCTCGGTGGAAACGTAGTTCACCTTGACGCCGAGATCCTCGCCGATGCGGTTGCCGAAGTAGATGTCATAGCCCTGATAGTCGCCATTTTCGTCAACGTAGCCGAAGGGGGCCTTGTCGGAAAATACGCCGATGTTGATGGTGCCGCTCTGCTTTATCTCGTCGAGCGTGCGGTAGACCTCACCGCTGCCGGTCTTATCGTCTGTGGTTTTGGAGCCGCAGGCCGCCATGGAGAGCAGCATTGCCAGCGCGAATACAAGTGCGAGTACCTTACGAAGCTTTTTCATTGTTATCTTCTCCTTTTTCATTGAGGGTCAGCGCCCTCGTCAACATGATGTGTTTTCCGCTCAAACGTGAACGTATGCAGAAATTTCTGCGCGCGCTCCGTCTGCGGATGCTCAAAAAACTGCTCGGGAGGGCCGCTTTCGATGATCCTGCCCTCGTCAAGAAATATCACTCTGTCCGCGATGGCTCGTGCAAACTGCATCTCGTGAGTTACTATCAGCATCGTCCTGCCCTGGTCGGCCAGGTCAAGAACCACCTCCAGCACCTCACGCACCATCTCAGGGTCGAGCGCCGCCGTCACCTCGTCGAAAAGAAGTATCTCCGGGTGCATGCACAGCGCCCGCGCTATCGCCACGCGCTGCTTCTGGCCGCCGGAGAGCTGGCGCGGAAGGCTCTTTGCCTTATTCTCCAGCCCCACTCTTGCCAGCAGCGCCATGGCCTCCTCCGTGACCTCGGCCTTCTGCCGCTTCTGCATCTTCGTCGGCGCAAGGAGCAGGTTATCAAGAACCGTGAGGTGGGGGAAGAGGTCGTAGCTCTGGAAGACCATGCCGATCTTCTGCCGGAGCGCGCTGAGATTCTTTCCGCCGGAAGAAATGGTCTCGTCCCTGAGCCTGATGGTCCCGCCCTGGATCGGCTCCAGGGCGTTGATACATCGCAGCAGAGTGCTTTTGCCGCAGCCGCTCGGGCCGATGATGACTATTACCTCGCCCTCGCGCACGCTGAGGCTCAGATCGTTGAGCACGGTGTTGTCATCATAGCGCTTTACGAGGTTTTCGATTGTCAGGATGGGCTTATCCATGCGCCCTACCTCCACTTCTTTTCAAGGTATCGCGCCAGCAGGCTTATGGGCCAGCAGGCGATAAAATACAGCGCGAACACGGCCAGATATATGCCGAACGCGGCGTTCGGGCTGCTCATGCGGTTGGCCTCGATTATCTGCTGAGCCACCTTCAGAACCTCGACGACGCCTATCATGACTATAAGGCTCGTGGTTTTTATCATGCGGGTTATGAGGTTTATGGAAAGCGGGATCAGCCGCCGCACCGTCTGCGGCAGGATAACGTACATGTACGTCTGCTTCTTCGTGAGCGCGAGCGCCTCGGCGCTTTCAAACTGGTGCTTCGGAACGCTTATCAGCGCGCCGCGGACAAGGTCGCCCATCTCCGCCGTGCCCCACAGGACGAAGACAATCAGCGCCGAAAGCTCGCCCGAAAGGTTCCAGCCGAAGGCGCGCGTTGTGCCGAAATAGACGATGAACAGCAGCACGAGCTGCGGCATGATGCGTATTACCTCGAGGTAAAAGCGCGTTACGGCGCGGCAGACGGGGTTTTTCCATGTCATGAGCGCGCCGAGCAGTATGCCCAGCGGGATGCTGATGGCAACGGCGATAAGGCTTATCTTGAGCGCAACGCCAAGTCCGCCGAGGATGCGGATGAGATTTTTGCCCTTGAAGAGAAGGTCAAGCCCCAAATCCGGCATAGCGCAGCCTCCTTTCAAGCAGGCTGCCGAGGATGGATATCGGCAGCAGTATCAGCAGGTAGAAAACCACCAGCATGAAGAGGCTTTCCGTGGTCTTGGAGTAAAGGCCTATGAGGTCCTTGGCCGTGAACATCAGGTCCATCAGGCTTATCGCGCTGAAAACGCTCGTTTCCTTCATCAGGAATATCACGTTTGCCATAAAGGCCGGAACGCTTGTGGATATCGCCTGCGGGAGGACGACATAGCGCATGGTCTGGAAGCGGCTCATGCCCAGACTCAGCGCGCTCTCCTCCTGAATGGCCGCCACGGACTCGATGCCGCTGCGGAACGCCTCGGCCATGTAGCTTCCGCCGAGAAAAGCAAGCCCCACAACGCCGCAGACCTCCGCGTCCGTCTTTATCCCGATCTTCGGCAGGCCGTAGTAGATGAAAAAGAGCTGGATGAGAAGGGGAGTGTTGCGGCTTATTTCAATGTATACGGCGGCTATCTGGCGCAGCACGGGTATTTTGTAATACTGCGCGAGCATGCACAGAAGTCCGACGATTATGGCGAAGGCTATGCCGAGCAGGCCGATCCTGACCGTAAGCACCGCCGCTCTGCCATAGAGCGGGAGGTATTTCATGATAAACTCCCAGTTCACGTCTGCCGCCTCCTTTCCGATTTTTTTGAGCGGTATATTTTATTATACGCGGCGCCGATGGCCGAAGCATCACCGAAATGTCTGCATTTCGGTGACATGAGCGCGGTGGCCATAAAAAAACCGGGAGCCATCAAAGCTCCCGGACAAAACGCGCTTCTCTTCTCCGCGCGGCGAAGCCTGAGACCCCGCCTTATGCCGCAGTGTGCAGAGCAGAACCTGACCGCACCACACCGACATTACCTGTCCGGGAGTTCGATCCGCAACAACAACAGCTGAGAGATGAAACGATGAAAACGGTCATTTTCCTGCTCCTTTCCTGAATGATGTGCCTATCATAGCACCATTAACCTGGCATGTCAACGGGGAATCTGGATTTTCTTCTCATTTTTTACCTGCGTCCGTCCCGCGCAGTGCCCTTATGAGCATGTCAAAGGCGTTGTGCGCCGCCGTCATCCTCACGCGCTCGCGGTCGCCGCCGCATTTGAGCGCGCGGCATACCGTGCCGCTCTCCGAAGCAAGTGCGACGAAAACCGTGCCCACGGGGTTGCCGCGCCCGTCGCTGTCCGGCCCGGCCACACCGGTTGTGCTCACGGCGAGGTCGGTTCTCATGACGCGCCGCGCGCCCTCGGCCATCGCCCGGGCCACAGGCTCGGATACCGCGCCGAATTTGTCCAGCAGCTCCTGCGGAACGCCGAGAACGCCTGCCTTCACGGCGTTTGTATACGAAACCACCCCACCGGCGAAAACTTTCGAGGAGCCGGGAATATCCGTTATCCGCTTCGCTATGAGCCCGCCCGTGCAGGATTCGGCGGAGGAAAGGGTCAGCCCCCGGATTTTCAGAAGCTCAAAGGCGGCGTATTCAAGCCCCGGAACGTCAATGCCGTAGATATATTCGCCCACGGCCTCGCGGACCTTTTCAATAACGGGGGCCATGAGCGCCTCGGCCCCGGCCTCGCTCCCGGCCCGTGCCGTAACGCGCAGAAGGACCTCTCCGGGCTTTGCGTAGGGCGCGAGGGTCGGGTTTTCAAGACTGTTCATAAGCTCGCGAAGCCTGTCCTCCACGCCGCTCTCGCCCAGGCCGAATATCCTGATATTGTGCGAATAGAGCTGTTCGTCCGAAAGCGCGCGCAGATATTCCGCCGCGCCGGAGCGGAGCATGGCCCGAAGCTCCTTCGGCGGGCCGGGAAGCATGATGACGTGCGTTCCATCCGCCTCAAAGGCGCAGCCCGGCGCCGTGCCGCAGCTGTTTTCAAGAACTGTGCAGCCATCGGGCAGCCACGCCTGGAGAAGGTTATTATCCGTCATCGGAAAGCCCGCCGCGGCTATGAGCGCGCGGATCTTACCGGCCTCCTCCTCGTGAAAAACAAGCCTTTTGCCAAAGCACTCCGCCAAAGTCTGCTTTGTAAGATCGTCGCAGGTCGGGCCGAGACCCCCGGAGGTTATGATTATGTCCGCCCGCGACCTGGCGTCTTCGACGGCGCGGCGCAGCCGCTCCGGATTATCGCCCACCACGGTCTGCCGGTAGCAGCCGATGCCAAGCCCGGCAAGCAGAACGGAAATTTCCGCCGCGTCGGTATTAACGATGTTGCCCAGCAGCAGCTCCGTGCCGACGGAGATTATCTCAGCGCTGTGCGCCATTTTTCATCAGTCCCTTTTGCGTATTTTTATTTTTTCGATGCCCGCCACGGCCTCATCGATGAGCGCCTGGCAGTCCAGCGCCGTCTCGGCCTCAAGCACCTCGGCAAGCGTCGGGCGCGTTTTCGGGTGGCGGGGCGTGAACACGGTGCAGCAGTCCTCATAGGGCAGGATGGAGGTTTCAAACGTGCCTATGCGGCGCGCTGTCCGGACTATCTCCTCCTTGTCCATGCCGATGAGAGGGCGCAGCACGGGCAGCGAAACGGCCGCGTTCGTTACGGCAAGCGCCTCCATGGTCTGGCTTGCCACCTGACCGAGATTTTCGCCTGTAACGAGCGCGCCGCAGCCGTTATCCAGCGCTATCCGCTCGGCGATGCGCATCATGAAGCGGCGCATGATGAGCGTGAAAAGCTCCTCGGGGCATTTATTGCGTATCTCCTCCTGAATGTGCGTAAACGGTACGATCTGAACCGTGAGCCTGCCGCAGTAATCCAGAAGCTCCCCGGCAAGATCGAGCACCTTCTGCTTTGCAAGCTCGGAGGTATAGGGGAAGGAGAAGAAGTGGACGGGGAATATCTCAACGCCGCGCCTGGCGATCATATATGTCGAAACCGGGCTGTCTATGCCGCCGGAGAGGAGAGATACCGCCTTTCCGCCGACGCCCACGGGCAGGCCGCCCGCGGCGGGCTCGCTGTTCGCGTGAACGTAGGCCGCGTAATCGCGCACCTCAACGTTTACAACAAGCTCCGGAGAATGTACGTCCACGCGCAGATGGGGGAACGCGTCGTGCAGCTCGCCGCCGACGTACTGCGACAGCGCTATGCTCGTCATGGGAAAGCTCTTGTCCGAGCGCTTTGACTCCACCTTGAAGCTTTTCGCGGCAAGGAGCGCGTCGCGCAGGTATTCCTTTGCGGTGGCGAGGATGGCGTCCTTATCCTTTTCGCAGGCGGCGGCGCGGGAAATGGCGACGATGCCGAAGGTCTTTTTCATCAGCTCCTCGGCCTCGTCCATATCGATGCCGTCGTCCAGCGGCTCGGCGTAAATGGTGGACTGCACGGAATAGACCCTGAAGCGGCCGATGCGCGAAAGGCGGCGGTTTATGTTTGAAATGAGCTTCTGCTCGAAATATTTGCGGTTAAGTCCCTTCAGGACGATCTCGCCCTGCTTTAAAAGTAAGATATCGTTCATGAAATTCTCCCCGGATACAAGTCAAGTATTGTTTTTTTATTTTAATGCCGCCCGCGGATAAAGTCAACTGGCGCGCGGGTTTTAAAAAGCCTTTGCCGCTCATACGCTGTATAAAGATCACATACGGAGGGACGAATATGAAAAAAGCATCTGCCTTTCTGCTTTCGATACTGCTGCTCATATCCTGCGCGGGCGCAGAGGAGCCGCTGGAGGATACGTTCGACGAAGCGCCCTGGCAGGCGGCGGAAACGCTCAGAACGGTGGAGGACATCCCGCTGCGCGTTCCCTCGGCCATCCTCATGGAAAAGGAGACGGGCGAGATCCTTTATGAGCTGAACAGCCACGAGCGGATGGCTCCGGCCAGCGTGACGAAGATAATGACAATGCTGCTCGTGGTCGAGGCGCTGGAGAGCGGGAGCCTTTCACTCGGCGATACCGTCACGGCGAGCGCTTACGCGACAGGCAAGGGCGGCTCGCAGATATTTCTGCGCGAGGGCGAGCAGATGAGCGTTTCAGACCTTCTGAAGTCCGTGGCCGTGGCCTCGGCGAACGATGCCGCCGTGGCGCTGGCCGAGCATATCGCGGGCAGCGAGGACGCCTTCGTCTCGCGCATGAACGAGCGCGCCGCCGCGCTCGGCATGACGGACACGGTTTTTTCAAACTGCACGGGGCTGCCCTGCGAGGGAGAGCATCTTACGTCGGCGTATGATATCGCGCTGATGTCCCGCGAGCTTATCCGGCACGATATGATAAAGGACTTTACGAAAATATGGATGGACTCTGTCCGAGGCGGTGAATTCGGCCTTTCCAACACGAATAAGCTCATCCGCTTCTACCCCGGCGCGACGGGGCTGAAAACCGGCTTTACGCGCGAGGCGATGTACTGCCTTTCCGCCACGGCGGAGCGTGACGGCGTGGAATATATCGCCGTTGTAATGCACGGGCAGACGAGCGACGACCGCTTTGAAAGCGCGAAAATACTGCTGAACCACGCCTTTGCGAGCTATACGCTCGTGAGCGCGCTGCCGGATGAGGCTTTGCCGCCCGTCGCCGTAACGCTCGGGCGGACGGGGTACGTTCAGCCCGTTCCGGCCCGGAGCCCGCGCATACTGCTGACCAGGGCCGAGGCGGCGGGGCTTGAAAAGGCGGTGGAGCTGGTGGACGAGGTCCCCGCGCCGGTAGAGGCCGGGCAGGAGCTTGGCAGCCTCGTTCTGCGCTCATCCTCCGGCGAGGAGCTGGCGCGCGTGCCGCTTGTGGCGGACGGGGAGGTAGCGCGCCTCGGCTGGGGCGAGCTTTTTGTAAAATACCTGCGTATACTCACAATGGCGGGCTGAGCGCGTAAATGCCCACATTTCCGCGAGACGGCGGCTTCTGGCTCCGTTTACAAAAGAAAAACTGAGCGCTTTTTCTTTGTTGTGCAGGTTTTTCGACTCGTTTGCTTGCTTTTTGCCATATATTATTGTATAATATCACGGTTTAAAAACTCTGAATTAATCGTGAGAGGGTAAAAAGCATGGAACTTAGAAATATAGCTATCATTGCGCACGTTGACCACGGCAAGACCACGCTCGTTGACGAGATGCTCAAGCAGGGCGGCGTTTTTCGCGATAACCAGGCGGTCAACGACCGTGTTATGGACTCCGGCGATCTTGAGCGCGAGCGCGGAATAACCATCCTTGCAAAGAACACGGCCGTCCACTATAAGGACACCAAGATAAACATCGTTGATACTCCGGGCCATGCGGACTTCGGCGGCGAGGTGGAGCGCGTGCTGAAGATGGTAAACGGCGTTGTCCTCCTCGTTGACGCGGCGGAGGGTCCCATGCCCCAGACGCGCTTCGTTTTGCAGCACGCGCTGGCTCTCGGCCACCGCGTCATAGTCGTTATCAACAAGATAGACCGGCCCGACGCCCGCATTCACGAGGTCATAGACGAGGTCCTCGAGCTTCTCATGGAGCTTGACGCGACGGATGAGCAGCTTGATTCTCCGATGATATTCTGCTCCGCGAGAAAGGGCATAGCCTCCTATTCGCCGGACGTTGAGGGCACCGACCTGCGCCCGCTGTTCGAGACTATCCTCGAGTATATCCCCGCGCCGGATATGGACGACAGCGCCCCGCTCCAGATGCTCGTATCCTCCATCGATTATAATGACTACGTCGGCCGTATCGCCATCGGCCGCATCGAGCGCGGAACGATCCGCCAGAACCAGGAGCTCGTGCTCTGCAATTATCTCAAGCCCGAGATGGCCGAGCGCGCCAAGGCCGTAAGCCTCTATGTTTTCGACGGACTGAGCAGAGTCCCCGTGACGGAGTCCGAGGCGGGCGACATTATCGCCATTTCCGGCATTGGCGACGTTACGATCGGCGACACCGTCTGCGCCGCCGAGTGCAGGGAGCCGCTGCCCTTCGTTGAGATATCGGCCCCCACGATGGAGATGACCTTCTCGGTAAACGACAGCCCCTTCGCCGGAACGGAGGGCAAGTTCGTTACCTCCCGCAATCTGCGCGACCGCCTTTTCCGCGAAACGCTCAAGGATGTTTCCCTCCGCGTTACGGAGACGGATTCGACCGACAGCTTCAACGTTGCCGGACGCGGCGAAATGCATCTTTCCATCCTCATCGAGACGATGCGCCGCGAGGGCTACGAATTTCAGGTATCGCCCCCGCGCGTGCTGAACAAGACCATTGACGGCGTGCTCTGCGAGCCCTTCGAGCGCGTTGTTATCGACGTGCCGGACGACTGCGTCGGCTCCGTCATAGAGAAAATGGGCGTCCGCAAGGGCGAGCTTGCCGAGATGAACCCCATGGGCAGCCGTACCCGCCTCATCTTCACCATCCCCTCGCGCGGCCTTTTCGGCTACCGCAACGAGTTCCTTTCCGATACTCGCGGTGAGGGCATCATGGCCTCGGTGTTCGACAGCTACCAGCCCTTCAAGGGCGAGGTCCGCCGCCGCAGCACCGGTTCGCTCATCGCTTTTGAGACCGGCGACGCCGTGGCTTACGGCATCTTCAACGTTCAGGATCGCGGAACGATGTTCATAACCCCCGGCGTGAAGGTTTACGGCGGCATGGTCGTCGGCGTTTCGCCGAAGTCCGAGGACATCGTTGTGAACGTATGCAAGAAAAAGCAGCTTACGAATACCCGCGCTGCGGGCTCGGATGAGGCGCTCCGCCTTGTTCCGCCGCGCATCCTCAGCCTTGAGCAGTGCCTCGAGTTCCTGGCCGATGACGAGCTTCTTGAGGTCACGCCCGAAAATCTCCGCCTGAGAAAGCGCATCCTTGACCATTCCCTCCGCATGAAGGCGCTCAAGGGCGGCAAAAAATGATCCGGCTGTGCTGAAGCTTCAGCTGAGCTGAAAAATTGAATTTTTGCGCTTTTGCTTAATGCTTTGCGTAATAACGAAAGGCCTCTCCGGCACTGGAGAGGCCTTTTACGTTACCTGTAT
>CAKTED010000053.1 GCA_934546725.1 uncultured Oscillospiraceae bacterium
TGAAGCTGGCAGATGAGCAAAAGGGTGTGTGATTTTATGACCCACAGCAACCTTGTATTGGCAGACTGCCCACCGAACATGGAGGAAAATATTATGAAGCAGTCTGATAGAATTACAGCATGCCGAGCTTTATGAAGGCAACTGGGTCGGACAGGGACAGTTTATGGACTGCACCGGCGATTTTGAGGGAAATAACGGCGCCGTGTGCCATGCCCTTGCGCGCCTTGTGTTCGACGATATCGGAAACTGCACGGATATATTTGCCGGTCTTGCCATCGGCTCGGATGAAAAGAATCTGCGCGATCTGAGCGTGACGTATAACGCGGAGGAGAACCGTATGGATCTCCACGGCAGCTTCTTCGGATATGAGCTGACTGACGAAAGCTATGTAAAGTATCAGGACGGCTATACAGGTCTGATGTATCTTTATGCCGTGGCGGAGAAGGATACTGACAGTGCCCTCAGAGTGATGGTCTGCCTGCGGCATCCCGGTGGGGCCTGGGACTATGAAAACGACCCCATAGCGCTCGATGAGCAGTATGTCAGTCTGTATGCGGGCATGCCATTTGAAGAGCTTGTGGAAAGCTTTGGCCTTGATGTGAGCCGTCTGCCCTCGAAAGCGCAGGGCGGTAGTACAAATGTGCCCACGGGTCCATCAAAAAGCTACGATACCAGCGGCTTTGACGGCAGGGCAACGCTGTACGGTGAGGACCTGATCGCGGTGGACTATCCCACGGCGGAGTTCAGCGACGACGGAAGCGGAATCGGCTGCGACGCCCCGTATATTTACATATACGCCGATACGATCCTTGCGCCGAACAGCAGCTCGGTGAGCAGCTGCGAGGAGGATATGGCCCTCTACGCAAGAGATAACGACTACTCCGCGGTGACGGATGAGAATATCATGCTCGGCGCGCATGGCGCACGCCGCGTGATAGCGGAAAGCTCGTGGCTGGGCAACACTGCCATTTATCTCATTGACCTCGGCGATGACGGCAGTGACAATGCAGGCTGGGCATATGTCAAGGTGAAGTATGATAATGTCGACGACCTTGAGAAGGCAGAGGCCATTCTCAGCACCATCCGGGCTGAGTAAAAAACGGATAAGTGAAGCCGCCCGCGTCCACAATTCGGGCGCGGGCGACTTCGGCGGAGGATTGCCATGAAATATGAAAGGATCAGATCACTTGCGCTTGCGCTGTGCCTGTGCCTGATGTTCACCGCCTGAACGAAGCGCGGACTGATATCACATAAACGTAAATAACAGCACTCGGACGGTTGAGGCAGTGGCTTCGACAGTCCGAGTGCTGTTATTTCTGATGCGTTCCGGGCGGCGTGTGATATGAGAGCTTATTCAAGGTCAAATTCGCGGCTTATCGCGCGGCGGACGAGCTGGATATTTTCCTCGCAGTACTCCATTTCGCCGTTATCAAACATCAGCGCCGCGCCGTAAATGAGCGAGCGGACGATATAGAGCTTGAAGTGACGTACGCTGTCCGGCATGCCGACCTCGGCGCAGTATTTGCCGACGAGCTCGTATGAAATGGGGCTCAGCTGCCCCTTCGGGCGCAGCAGCTCCCTGTCAAAGCCGTCGTCCCGCAGCATTATTGTGGAGCGAAAATACGGATTTTCCACAAGGAAGCGTATGTATTCAACGCTGATCTCCACAAGCTGCCGCCGCAGAGAGCCGGGACAGGCGGCGATTATCTCCTGCTGCCGCTCCTGCCAGACGCTGTTTATATATTCGATTATGGCCGCGACGAAGCTGTGCTTATCCTTGAAATGCCTGTAAGGCGCGGCGCAGGAAACGCCGCAGCTGGCCGCGATGCGGCGCACGGAGAAGTTCTGGAAGCCGTGCTCGTTAAGCTCCTCCATACCGGCAAGTATCAGCTGGCCGCGCAGGCCGCTCCTGTCCTGATTTTCAGCCATGGTCAGTACCTCGAAATGCAGATTTATATTGACGTTGAGAGCAAAACATGGTAAAATCAGGCCGAGTTATCGGTGATAACCATGTCTGCTGGTTATAATATTACACCTTTGGATATTATTCAAGCATGTATTTTAATTAAAACGTATATTTTTTACTTTGGAGGTATTTTTTACTATGATTTTCGAGGCTATTGCAGAGCTTATCGCAGAGCGCAATGATTGCGACGTTTCCGAGATCACCATGGACAGCAGCTTCAAGGACCTTGGCATCGATTCTCTCGATACCGTTGAGATGCTCATGAACCTTGAGGACAAGATCGGCAAGGAGATTGAGCTTGATCAGAAGGTCGAGACCGTCGGCGACCTCGTTCGCTACATTCAGGATCATTATCAGGACTGAGCCGAAGCCCGGCTTCGACTCTGAAACTGAACACAAGGCGGCAGGACGGCTTTGTGACGGCTTGCCGTATTGCTGTGTTCTGAAACGGAGGCCAATATGTTAAACAGTGAACTGTGCGGGATGCTGGGGATAAGCTATCCCGTTTTTCAGGGCGGAATGGCCTGGATCGCGGACGGACGGCTCGCGGCGGCCGTATCAAACGGCGGCGGTCTCGGCATCGTCGCGGCGGGCAACGCCCCGGCGGATCATGTCGAGAAGGAGATTGATATCGCCAGATCGCTTACGGATAAGCCCTTTGGCGTGAACATAATGCTCATGAGTCCTTTTGCCGACGAGGTCGCGGCACTGGCCGCGCGAAAGCGCGTCGCCGTCGTTACCACCGGCGCGGGCAATCCGGCGAAATATATGGATATGTGGCGCGAGGCCGGGATAAAGGTCATCCCCGTCGTTGCCTCCACCGCGCTTGCAAAACTCATGACCCGCGCGGGAGCTTCCGCGATAATCGCCGAGGGCGGCGAGAGCGGCGGACATGTGGGCGATACGTCCACGCTGGCGCTCGTTCCGCAGGTGCGCGACGTTACGGAGCTGCCGGTCATAGCGGCGGGCGGTATCGCGGACGGCCGCGGAATGGCCGCCGCCTTCATGCTCGGAGCCTGCGGCGTCCAGATGGGCACGCGCTTTCTCGTTGCGGACGAGTGCTGCGTGCATCAGAATTATAAGGACAGAGTGCTCAAGGCCAATGATCTCGGCACCATCGTGACGGGCAAGCGCCTGGGTCACCCCGTGAGAAGTCTCAAAACACAGTTCGCGCGCGACTATTTCAAGGCCGAGTACAGCGCGATGCCGGACGAGGAGCTTGAGGCGCTCGGAACCGGTGCGCTGCGCCTTGCCGTGCAGGAGGGCGACCTGAAGCGCGGCTGCTTCCTTGCCGGTCAGATCGCCGGAATGGTCAACCGCACCCAGCCTGCGGCGGAGATCGTCCGCGAGGTGGCCGAGGAAGCCGAGAGGGTGCTGAGAGGAGCCGCACAGTGGGTAAAATAGCTTTTGTATTTTCCGGCCAGGGCGCGCAGTACGGCGGCATGGGCCGGGAGCTGTACGATAATATACCCGAAAGCCGCGAGGTTTTCGAGCGGGCGGACGCCATTCGTCCCGGCACGGCGGAAATGTGCTTCGGCGGCTCGGCCGAAGAGCTGAGCGAGACGAAAAATACTCAGCCGTGCATGTTTGCCGTCGAGCTTGCGGCGGCTGCCGCCATCGCCCGCGAGGGACTGACGGCCGACTGCGCGGCGGGCTTTTCGCTTGGCGAGATAGCGGCGCTGACGTATACGGGCGCGGTGGATTTTGACACCGGCTTCCGCCTTGTGTGCCGCCGCGGCGAGCTGATGCAGCGGGACGCCGAGGCGGTCGAGAGCGCCATGGCCGCCGTAGTAAAGCTTTCCGCCGCCGAGGTGGAGCGTATCTGCGCGGAGCTGGACGGAGCGTATCCCGTGAACTATAATTGCCCGGGGCAGATATCCGTGGCCTGCAAAAAGGAGACCATCGCGGAGCTTTCCGCAAGGGTGAAGGCTGCCGGCGGGCGCGCCATACCGCTTAAGGTAAGGGGCGGCTTCCATTCCCCGTTCATGAAAAACGCGGCGGCAGGCTTTGGCGAGGCCGTTCGCGCGGCGAACGTTTCCGAGCCGAAAATAACGCTGTACTCCGATTATACGGCGCTGCCCTATGCTTGCGATGCCGCAGAGCTGCTTTCAAGGCAGATATGCAGCCCCGTGCGCTGGCAGACGATAATTGAAAATATGATAAGCGCCGGAGTGGACACCTTTGTCGAGCTGGGTCCCGGCAAAACGCTCTGCGGCCTTATCGGAAAAATAAATGCCGGCGTGAAGACCTTTCACGTTGAGGATATGGCGAGCCTTTCGGAGGCTGTGGAGGGAATAAAGCAGTGCTGAACGGAAAAATTGCCGTCGTGACCGGCGGCTCGCGCGGCATCGGCGCGGCGATCGCGCGAAAGCTTGCGTCACTGGGCGCGGATATTGCGATAGTGTACGCCGGAAACGGCGAGGCCGCAGAGGCCGTGTGCGCGGACTGCCGGGCGCTTGGCGTAAGAGCGCGGGCGTGGCAGTGCGATGTTTCGAGCTTTGAGGCGGTCAAGAAGACCGTCGGCGAGATAAAGGCCGAGTTCGGCACGGTGAACATACTTGTCAATAACGCCGGAATAAACCGCGACGGGCTTGTCGCCATGATGAAGGAAAAGGACTTTGACGACGTTATAGGCACCAACCTGAAGGGCGCGTTCAATATGATCCGCCATTGCAGTCCTCTTTTCATACGCAACAGGGGCGGCAGGATAATCAACATAAGCTCCGTTGCCGGAGTTATGGGTAACGCCGGCCAGGCGAATTATTCCGCCTCGAAGGCCGGGCTTATAGGCCTGACGAAGTCCGTGGCCCGCGAGCTGGCGGGCAAGGGCGTTACCTGCAACGCCATCGCGCCCGGCTTTATCAAAACTGACATGACCCGCGATTTTGACGATTCCAACCCGCTCGTTGCCGGTATTCCGCTTGGGCGCATGGGCTCCGCGGAGGACGTTGCCGAGGCGGCGGCCTTCCTTGCAGGGGACGGCGCGGGCTATATCACCGGCGAGGTCATCCGCGTGGACGGCGGCATTGCCATGTGACCGCCGGGCGGAAGCGCCGGGATCCTCTTTATTTCTTGTTTAAGCGCCGGAAGGGCGCGTGGAGGCAAATATGGACGAAAACAGCATCAGAAAATATGCAGGCCTCATGAAGGAGCTTGGTCTCAGCGGGCTTGAGATAAACGAAAACACGGGCCATGTGCGCCTTGAGATGGAAAAGGCCGCGCCAGGAGCCGTTCAGGCTGCCGCGGCGCAGAGCGCGGGCGGCAAGCCGGAGCTGACGGACGACGGCAGCATAAAGATCTGCTCGCCGATGGTGGGCGTATTTTACTCCGCTCCGGCGGAGGACGCCGAGCCCTTCGTGCATGTGGGCGACACGGTGCATAAGGGCGACGTGCTCTGCATAATCGAGGCAATGAAGCTGATGAACGAGATAGTGGCCGAGCAGGACGGGACAATAACCGAGATCTGCGTCGGCAATAACCAGGTCGTAGACTTCGGCCGGGTGCTGTTCAAGCTCAGAAAGGATGCGCAGTGATGAATCAGGAAGAGCTCAAAAAAATATTGCCGCACCGCGACAATATGCTCCTGCTCGACGAGGCGGAGAGCGACGGCGAGCTTGCGCACGGGAAATATACCGTTCGCGGCGACGAATTTTTCCTCCAGGGTCACTTTCCCGGCAACCCGATCGTTCCGGGCGTGATCCTCTGCGAGATACTTGCGCAGTCCGTCTGCGTTCTGCTCAGTGATAAAATGACGCCGGGAGCCACGCCCATGTATACGGGACTCAATAACGTCCGCTTCAAGTCCCCGGTGAAGCCGGGAGACGTTTTTGAGACCGAGTGCCGCGTAACGAAGGCGAAGCCGCCGTTTTATTTTGCCGAGGGCAAAGGCAGCGTGGACGGCAGACTGTGCGTCAAGGCGGAGTTTTCCTTCGCGATCATAGGAGAAAAATAAAGTGTACTCAAAAATTCTTATCGCCAATCGCGGCGAGATAGCCGTGCGAATAATCCGCGCCTGCAAGGAGATGGGCATCGCCACCGTGGCGGTGTTTTCCGAGCCGGACGCGGACGCGCTGCATGTGGCGCTTGCAGACGAGAGCTACTGCGTGGGCGGCGCTTCGGCGGCGGACAGCTACCTTAACGAGGAGCGCATAATCAGCGCGGCGCTCGTTTCCGGCGCGCAGGCCATCCACCCGGGCTACGGCTTCCTGTCGGAAAACGCGCACTTTGCGCGCCTCTGTGCGAAAAACGGCATTGTTTTCATCGGTCCGAGCGCCGACAACATGGAGCGGCTGAGCGATAAGGCGCAGATAAAGCGCCTTATGGAGGAGGCGGGGCTGCCCGTTATCCCCGGCACGAAAACGCTCGGAAGCGCCGCCGATGCGCTTGAGGCAGCGGAGCGGATCGGCTACCCCGTCATGCTCAAATCCTCCTTTGGCGGCGGCGGACGAGGCATTCGCCTCGTAGGCGCGCCCGAGGAGATGGAAAACGCATTCATGTCAGCTGCGGCGGAGGGCGCCGCGGCCTTTGGCAGCGGCGACGTTTATATGGAAAAGTTCGTGCATCCCGCGCGTCACGTTGAGATACAGGTGCTTGCGGACGAGGCGGGCAACGTTGTCTGCCTTGGAGAGAGAGACTGCTCCATCCAGCGCAGCCATCAGAAGCTCATAGAGGAATCCCCCACTCCGGCGGGAAGCCCGAAGCAGCGGGAGGAGATATTTGCGAAGGTGACTGGCGCCGTAAAGAGCCTTGGCTATACAGGCGTTGGGACGCTGGAGTTTCTGCTTGACAGGAGCGGGAATTTCTACTTTATGGAGATGAACGTGCGGCTTCAGGTTGAGCACACCGTCACGGAGGCGCTCACGGGCATAGACCTCGTCAAGTGGCAGATAAGAGTTGCCTCCGGAGTGAGCCTGAGCTTTACGCAGGAGGACGTTGACCTGAACGGTTCAGCGATCGAGTGCCGCCTGAATGCGGGCGCAACAGGACAGGTTGAGTTCATGCACGTTGCCGGAGGCCCCTTTGTGAGATTTGATACCTGGCTTGTTACCGGGACGAGGATAACGCCGTATTACGATTCGCTCCTCGGCAAGCTCATAATATATGCCGGCTCCCGCGAGGAGGCGCTTCGTAAGATGAAGGCCGCGCTCTGCGAAATGGTGATATACGGCGTGCCGAATAATATTGAGGAGCAGATAGATATAGTCGGAAGCGACGCTTTTATGAGCGGAGACTATGACCTTGATTTTTTTGAAGGGTGATGGGCATGGATTTTCTGCGCTTTTTGTATAAACCGAAAAATGAACTGGAGAAGGGCGGACGACAGTCCGCGCCGCTCACCGTAGGCGAGGGCGAGCTTACCAAGGCATGCCCAAACTGCCATAATCAGATACCGCTGAGTCAGCTTTGGGAAAATGCGCACTGCTGCGGGGTATGTGATCACCATTTTCGCATGACCGCAAGGCAGCGTATTAATTTTATTGCGGACGGGGGCAGCTTCAGGGAGCTTTTTGACGACGTTGTTTCAAGAGATGTGCTTGATTTTCCCGGCTACCAGAAGAAGCTGGAGACGACGCGCAGCGCCTGCGGCGAACGCGAGGGAGTGGTCTGCGGCGAGGCGGCCATACAGGGCGAGCGCTGCTGCATGTTTGTAATGGAGCCGTACTTCATGATGGGCAGCATGGGCGCCGCCGTGGGCGAGAAGATAACCCGCCTTTTTGAATACGCGGCGGAAAACGGCATGCACGTCGTCGGCTTCACGGTCTCAGGCGGCGCAAGAATGCAGGAGGGTATAATATCCCTGATGCAGATGGCGAAGACGAGCGGCGCGGTGAAGCGCCACAGTGATAAGGGGCTGCTCTATCTCGCCGTGCTCACGGATCCGACCACCGGCGGTGTAACGGCCTCCTTTGCCATGGAGGGCGACATTATTCTCGCCGAGCCGGGCGCTACGGTAGGCTTTGCCGGAGCGCGCGTTATTGAGCAGACGACGCGCAAAAAGCTGCCGCAGGGCTTTCAAAAGGCCGAGTTCCTTTTGCAGCACGGCTTTCTTGACGCCATTGTGCCGCGCAGGGAGCAGCGGCAGGCCATATCCAACCTGCTGAGGCTGCATTCGGGAGGTGCTGAAAATGGCTAAAACCGCGATGGACAGCGTTAAGCTTGCCAGGGCAAATAATCGCCCAACGGGCAAGGATTATATAGACAATATCTTCGAAAGCTTCTTTGAGCTGCACGGAGACCGCCGCTTTGCGGACGATCCCGCGATAGTCGGCGGAGTTGCGTCACTCGGCGGGAAAGCCGTAACAGTTATCGCGATAGAGAAGGGGCACGGCGCAAAGGAACGCATGGCGCGAAACTTCGGCGCGCCCAACCCCGAGGGCTACCGGAAGGCGCTGCGCCTTATGAAGCAGGCTGAGAAGTTTAAAAGACCCGTGGTCTGCTTTGTGGACACGTCCGGCGCTTACTGCGGGATAGACGCCGAGGAGCGCGGGCAGGGGCAGGCCATTGCAGAGAGCATCTCGGAGATGATGGCGCTGAAGGTTCCTGTCATATCTGTCCTCATCGGCGAGGGAGGCAGCGGCGGAGCGCTTGCACTTGCGGCGGCGGACGAGGTCTGGATGCTGGAAAACGCGATATATTCCGTCATTTCGCCCGAGGGCTGCGCGAGCATCCTCTGGAAGGACGCCTCCCGCGCGGCGGACGCGGCCGAGAGCCTGAAGCTTACCTCGGCGGACGCTGTGGGCTTCGGCGTTGCCGAGCGGGCAATATCGGAAAAGGAGCTTGGCCGCGAGGTGTTTTACCGTCAGCTCGGGCTTGAGCTGGAGAAGAAGCTTTTCGAGCTGTCAACTCTTTCAGCTGAAGAGCTTGCCAACAGAAGATATCACAGATTCAGAAGGATCGG
>CAKTED010000054.1 GCA_934546725.1 uncultured Oscillospiraceae bacterium
ATAATAAGCCGTGCCCCCCTCTGAATGACGAGCAAAAATTCCGAATTACCCCTCCCCGTCGCAGGCGAAGAAGAAAAGGCGCTTCTCCTTCACGGGGCGGCCGGTGATGCGCCGCAGCGCCTCGGCATATGCGTCGAGCTGGCCCGCGTAAAGCGCGGCGCGCTCTGCGCGGGTCGCCTTCGTAACGTGGTCGCTCTTGAAGTCCACGAGCACGGCACCGTCCTCCTCCTCAAAAAAGAGGTCGATAACGCCCTGAAGCAGAACGTCGCCCTCGCCGCGGCCGTAAATATCGCGCGCCGGGATGAGAACGGAAAATTTGAACTCGCGCCGCAGTGAATCGCGCGCCTTCATGGCGCGGCGGCCCAGCTCTGAGCGGAAAAAGCCCAAAATCCGTGCGGGCTCGACGCTGTCCGCCTGCGCGGGCGACAGCAGGCGCATGGCGTGCATGCGCTCGATTTCCCCGGAAATGTCCTCGATGGAGCCGCCCTTTGAAAAATCCATCAGCTGCATGGCCATGTGCAGCGCCGTGCCGCGCTCCGTCGGCGTGAGCGCGCGGGAGCCGCTGATGAAACCGGGGCGGCGGAGCGAATCGCGCTTTTCGTCCGGTACGGGCGCAATTTCGGCGGCGTCCTCGGCAGCCTCGGCGGCGCGAAAGCCGCTTTTGAGCGCCGTGGCCGTGACCTTGGACGGCAGACCCTCGGAATTGCCGGGCGCGCGCCACGAAAGCGAGGCGCGAATGGCGTTTTTCAGCTCCTCGTCCGCCGCTTCGGGCGCGGGCGTGGTCTCCGGCGCGTCGGCGGCCTCCGTCTCCGGCGGCGCGAGCAGCGAATAATGAAAATCCGGCGCGGTGAGCAGGGCCGTGAGCAGCCAGTCCGAAAGACTGCGGCAGCCTTCAAGAAGCTCGGGCGCGGGCGGGTCCGAAAGCCCCAGCCGCAGGCGCGAAACGGTCTCCTCCGCGTCGCGTACTGAGCAGAGGCAGACGAGCTTTTCCCTCGGGCGCGTCATGGCAACGTAGAGCACGCGCAGCTCCTCGGAGAGCGTTTCGTTATTGACCTGCGCGGCGACGGCGCGACGGGCGAGCGTCGGGTACTCGATGCCGCGCTCCCGGTCGAGAAATTTTGCGCCCGCGCCAAGCTCACGGTGAATGAGCAGCGGTCGGCGCGAATCCTGAAGATTGAACTGCCGCGCAAGGTCGCAGAGTAGCACGACGGGGAACTCCAGCCCCTTGGAGCCGTGAACGCTCATTACGGTCACGCCGCCCTCGGCGCTCTTCGCTATCTTCGGCGGCTCGGAGGCGTCGAGCCGGTTCAGAAAGCCGTAAAGCCCCCGGCAGCCCGCCGCCTCGCAGCTTTCGGCGTAGCTCTGGACCATATAGAGCCGCTCGGCACTGCCGCGCTGCCGCGCCTCGCTCAGCGCGGGCAGACCCGTCCTGTCCAGAACGGCGCGGATCAGCGCGTCCGCCGGAAGCTCGGCGGCAAGACGGCGCAGGGAGCCAAGCTCATTTAAAAACGCGGCGCATTTTTCGTCCGCCTCCGCGCGGGCGCGCAGCGCGGCGTAGAAGCTTCCGGGCGCGGCGGCGCGGATATGCGCAAGCTCGTCCGCCGTAAAGCGCCACACAGGGCCGCGCAGCGCAGCGATGAGCGGGATGTCCTGCACGGGGTTGTCGATAACGCGCAGGATCGAGAGCAGATACGAGTTTTCAAAGCCGTCAAAAAGGCCGGAGGAGCCGCCCGCGGCAGATGCCGGGATGCCCCGCGCCTCAAGCGCGGCAAGAAAGACCTCCGCCCGCCCCTTCATGGAGCGCAGCAGCAGCGCGACGTCACCGGGGCGGATGGGCCGTCCGTCCACCATTGCGCCGGATGTCAGCAGGCGCTCAACGTAGCCCGCCGCGCACTCGGCCTCGTACTTCACCCTGTCCTCGCCCTCCGGCGGGCAGCAGAGGCAGACCTCCACCGGCTCGGCGAAGGCGGCCCCGTCCGTGCGCCCGGGCAGCATGCACTCGCTCTCGCCGTAGCGCATTTCGCCAAGCTCGGGGCTCATCAGGCGGGAAAAAACGTAGTTCACCGTTTCCAGTATTTCCGGACGGGAGCGGAAATTATGCGCGAGCCGTATGCGCACCGGCTCGCCCGGCGGCGCGGGATACTCGGCGTAGGCGGCGTATTTTTCAAGGAAGATGCCCGGATCGGCCAGGCGGAAGCGGTAAATGGACTGCTTCACGTCGCCGACCATCGTTATATTGCCGCCGGAGCGCGAAACGGCGGAAAATATCAGCTCCTGCAGGCGGTTCACGTCCTGGTATTCGTCCACGAGGATCTCGGCAAAGCGGGCGGAAATTTCCACGGCGCGCTCCGTCGGCGCGCCGGTTTCGGGGTCCGCAAGGATGCGCACGGCCAGGTGCTCAAGGTCGCCGAAGTCCAGCGCGCCGCGCCGCTTCTTCGCATCGCCGTAGGCTCTGTCCAGCTCCGCGACGATGGCGTAAAGCTCGTCCGTCACGGGCTTTATCTCCGCCATGTCCGCCAGAAGGCCGGCACTCGGCGTATCGAAGCCACCCGTCAGCTTCGCCATGGCCTTTTTGCAGCTCTCGCGCAGGGCCTTCAGCCGCTCGACGTATTCGTCCCCCGCCCTGCCGCGCAGCGCGCCGAGACGCGGGAACGAAACCTCGCCGAAAAGACAGGCGGCGTCCCAGCCCGCCTCGAGCGCGGCGATAAGGCCGTCAAGACTCGCAACCGTCTCCTGCCACGAGGGGAGGTACGCCTTCGCCGTGCCCTCGTCCTCGCCGAGGGCGAAAAGCTCAGCCGCCATGCTGCCGCGCCAGTAGCGCGCCGAGCGCAGCGCGCGGTCAAGCAGCAGCCTGCCCCAGGGTGTCTGCCCGGCGTCCGAGACCTCCGGCTGACGCACGGTCTGCTCCGCCATCCATTTTTCGGGATAGGGGTGGCTCTGCACGGCGCGCCACGTCTCGAGAATTATCTGCGAGAGCGCGGAATCGTCCCGCCCCGCGCCGAGCATGTCCGTAAGCTGCCGGAACTCCGGCGTGAGCGCTTCGTAGCGGGATTCAAGCAGCTCCTCGAGCGTTTCGGAGAGCAGCGCGGAGGCCTCCGCCTCGTCCATCTGGCGAAAATCGGGCCGCACGCCGACGGTGTGCGCGCTTTCGCGGATAACGTCCGAGCAGAAGGCGTGGATGGTGTTTATCCGCGCGCGGTAGATCAGCGAGGCCTGGCGGCGCATGCGCCTGTCCGCCGGGTCGAGGGAGAGCCGCTCGGATATCGCGGAGGAAAGCCGCCCGCGCAGCTCCGCCGCTGCCGCGCGCGTGTAGGTTATGACGAGGAAGCGGTCAACGTCCGTTCCGTCGTCGATAAGCCGCATCAGCCGCTCGATGAGCACGCGCGTTTTGCCCGAGCCCGCACCGGCCGATATGAGCATCGCGCCGCCGTTGTGCTCTATCGCCGCGCGTTGCATTGGGGTGAAGTCCATGCGCCGCCCTCCTTTCGTTTTGCAGTGGTGTCTTATTATATGTATATGATTTTCCCCCGCGGAGCGGAAAATGTCAAGGGCAGAGGGCAAAAATCTGAGGATTTTCCCGGGGCGGATGCAGGAGGCGTTGGATAATGTGGACGCGGAGAGTTATGGTTTCCGTCATTCAGAGGCCGCAGGCCGTGGAATCTCATGGAGGGGCGAAGGGTTCACTGTCCGTGGACGCGGAGACCCACCACTTCCGTCATTCAGAGGGGTACGTCAGTACCCCGTGGAATCCCCTGGTCAGGGGCTGGGCAGTACGATGTCTTTCCACCGGCAGCAACCAACCGGGGGATTCTTCGCCTGCTTGCGCAGGCTCTGAATGACAGCAATATTTGAGCTTCGTCCCTCCGAATGACGCGCGTTGTGGGAAGTGTGCAGCAGGGTGCGGCGGTGACAGTGGACGCGCAGACCCACCATTTCCGTCATTCAGAGGGGTACGAAGTACCCCGTGGAATCCCCCAAGGAGGGCGGAGCACTACGAACAGCACGCAAACGCGGCAAAAATGAGCGGCGGGGCCACAGCTTTTGTGGCCCCGCCGCTCGTCTATATACAGGGGGAGAAGAAAAAAGCTTGTTAAGATCATTCGCCCTTCGGCTCGTACATTTCCTTCTCGCGCAGGAGGTTTTCGTACTTCTCCTTCGCCTCTTCCTCAGCCTTTCTGAAGAGGGCGTCGGCGCGCTCGGGGAACGCGAGCTTGAGGGAGCTGTATCGGACCTCGCTCATGATGAAGTCGTCGTAGCTCTTCGAGGGGGCCTTGCTGTCCACGCTCAGGGGATTTTTACCCTCGTGCTCCGCGCGCGGGTCAAAGCGGAAGAGGTTCCAGTAGCCCGCCTCGACGGCGTTCTTCGCGGTTATCATGGATTTGCCCATGCCGTTTCTCGAGCCGTGGTTGATGCATGGCGCGTAGGCGATGATGAGGGATGGACCGTCGTAGCTTTCGGCCTCGCGGATGGCCTTTATGGCCTGGTTATAGTCCGCGCCCATGCTGATCTGAGCAACGTAAACGTAGCCGTAGCTTATGGCGATCTGCGCGAGATCCTTCTTCTTTACTGCCTTGCCGGAGGCGGCGAACTGCGCCACCGCGCCGGTGGGCGTGGCCTTGGAGGCCTGTCCGCCGGTATTGGAATAGACCTCGGTATCGAAAACAAAGATGTTTATGTTCTCGCCGGAGGCGATAACGTGGTCAAGTCCGCCGTAGCCGATGTCATACGCCCAGCCGTCGCCGCCGAAGCACCAGAAGGAGGGCTTCACGAGCAGGTCGGCGCCGTCGATGATCTTTCTGACGATGGTGCAGGCCTCGCAGGGGCACTTTTTGCCGTTTTCGAGCCAGGGCTTTTCATAGGGCGTACCGGTAAAGTCGCGCGCGTTGAGCTCGCGGCACTTCGCAAGCAGCTGCTCGCTGGCTTTTTTGCTCGCGTCGCCGTCGTCCTTAGCCTCGAGCCAGGCCTTGCAGAGCTCAACGAGCTCCTCGTCGGCATATTCTATCTCCGTGAGGCGGCCTATGGCCTCGATGAGCGCGGCGCGGCGCTGGGTCACGCCGTGGAGCATGCCGAGACCAAACTCGGCGTTATCCTCAAACAGGGAGTTCGACCACGCGGGGCCGCGTCCCTGAGCGTTTACGGTATAGGGGGTGCTGGGCGCGCTGCCGCCCCAGATGGAGGAACAGCCCGTCGCGTTGGCGATGTGCATTCTGTCGCCGAAGAGCTGGGTGATGAGCTTTGCATAGGGCGTTTCGCCGCAGCCCGCGCATGCGCCGGAGAACTCGAACAGCGGCTTTTTGAACTGCGTGCCCTTAACGGTGCTGAGCGCGAAGGGCAGCTCCTTCTCGGAGACCTTATTCACGGCGTAGTCAAACTGCGCCTGCGTGCTCTCCATCTCCTCAAGCGGCTTCATTACGAGTGCCTTGTTCTTCGCCGGGCAGATGTTCACGCAGGAGCCGCAGCCGGTACAGTCGAACGGGGAGGCGATGATGGCGAGCTGATATTCCTCGCAGCCCTTGCCGTTGAGCTTCGTGAGCTTCGTTCCGGCGGGCGCGGCCCCGGCCTCGGCCTTATCGAAGGCGAAGGGGCGGATGGCGGCGTGGGGACATACGAGGGCGCACTGCGCGCACTGGATGCAGTTTTCCGGCAGCCACTCGGGAACGTCCACGGCGATGCCGCGCTTTTCAAAGGCGGCGGAACCCTGCGGGACCGCGCCGTCGGCCATGTCCATGAAGGCGGAAACGGGCAGCGCGTCGCCGCGCATGTCGTTCACGGGCGTCATGATGCCGTCAACGTATTTCTTCAGCTCCGCGCGGTCGGTGTCGATGCCCTTTGCCGCGGCGTCGGGAGCGGGATCCTTCCAGCTCTCGGGGATGCTTATCTCAACGATGTTTTCAAGACCCGCGTCAACGGCGGCGATGTTCATGTTCACGATCTTCTCGCCCTTGCGGCCGTAGGTCGTTACGACGGCGTCCTTCATGTACTTCACGGCGTCGTCAATGGGCAGGATGCCGGAAAGCCTGAAGAACGCGGACTGGAGGATCATGTTCGTTCTGCCGCCAAGACCGATCTCGCGCGCGATCTTTATCGCGTCCACGGTGTAGAACCTTATATTGTTCTCCGCGAGATATTTCTTGCAGGCGGCGGGCAGGCGCGCCTCGAGCTCGGCCATATCCCAGCCGCAGTTGAGCAGGAAGGTCCCGCCGGGCTTGATGTCCTGAACGATGTCGTAGCGCTCGATATAGGACGGCGCGTGGCAGGCCACGAAGTCGGCCTTGTTTACATAATATGTGGACTTGATGGCGCTGTCGCCAAAGCGCAGGTGCGATATGGTGACGCCGCCGGACTTCTTGGAGTCGTACTGGAAGTAGGCCTGGACCTTCTTGTCCGTGTGGTCGCCGATGATCTTTATGCTGTTCTTGTTCGCGCCGACGGTTCCGTCGGAGCCGAGACCCCAAAACTTGCAGGCGACAACGTCCTTCGGGGCGCAGTCCGGCTCCTCCTCAATGGGGAGCGAGAGCTGCGTAACGTCGTCCGTAATGCCGATGGTGAAGGAGTTTACGGGATTGTCGCTCTTCGCGTTTTTAAAGGCGGCGATGATGGCTCCGGGCGTGGTGTCCTTGCTGCCCAGGCCGAAGCGGCCGCCCACGGCGGTAACGCCCGCGAAGCGGCTGCGGGAGAGCGCCATGGTAACGTCGAGATAGAGCGGCTCGCCGATGCTGCCGGGCTCCTTCGTGCGGTCGAGGACGACGACTCTCTTCACCGTCTCGGGGAGCGCGGCGACGAAGTGCTCGATGCTGAACGGGCGGTAGAGGTGGACCTTGACGAGGCCGACCTTCTCCCCTCTCGCGTTGAGATAGTCCACGACCTCCTCGGCCGCGTCGCAAACGCTGCCCATGGCCACCATGACCTCGGTGGCGTCCGGCGCGCCGTAGTAATTGAAGAGCCTGTAGTTCGTGCCGAGGCGGCGGTTCACCTCGTTCATGTATTCCTCAACGACGGCGGGCAGGGCCTGATAGGCCGCATTGGCCGCCTCGCGGTTCTGGAAGAAGATGTCGCCGTTCTGCGCGGAGCCGCGGAGAACGGGGTGCGCGGGCAGGTTCGCGCGGGCGCGGAACTTCGCCACGGCGTCCCTGTCGAGCATTTCGCCAAGCTCGGCATAGTCCCAGACCTCGACCTTCTGCATCTCGTGGGAGGTGCGGAAGCCGTCGAAGAAGTGCAGGAACGGTACGCTGCCCTTAATGCTTGCCAGGTGCGCCACCGCCGCGAGGTCCATGACCTCCTGCGGGCTGTTGGAGCAGAGCATGGCGTAGCCTGTGCTGCGGCAGCCCATAACGTCGGAGTGGTCGCCGAAGATGGAGAGCGCGTGCGTCGCCAGTGCGCGTGCGGAAACGTGGATAACGCCCGGCTGCATCTCGCCCGCGATCTTGTACATATTGGGGATCATGAGCAGCAGGCCCTGCGACGCCGTGAACGTCGTCGTGAGCGCGCCGGAAACGATGGAGCCGTGTACTGCGCCGGCCGCGCCGCCCTCGGACTGCATCTCAACGACCTTTACCCGCTGGTCAAAAAGGTTCTTTCGCCCGTCGGCGGACCATTTGTCCACCAGCTCCGCCATAACGGAGGAGGGCGTGATGGGATATATGGCGGCGACCTCCGTGAAGGCGTACGCTACATGCGCCGCCGCGGTGTTGCCGTCCATGGTTTTCAGTTTTCTTGCCACAAAAATTTACCTCCCCGGGTCATACGACCCCGATTTGCCTGATCCTTCTCTCTGCTGTTTCTATCTTCTCTCTGAATTCAATATTTTTCACCATTTTATCATCTTTGCCCCAATGTGTAAATATTAAAAGAGACAAAGAGAACGGGCAAAAAACGAACAAGTTCTACATTTACGGCAAAATGCAGGGTTTTCATTCGTTTCTGTTGCCCGGGTGATAAAAATCCGCCGTCTCGCAGAGAGACGGCGGTAAAGGAAAGATAAGATTATTTTCTGATTTTTCTGACCTCCTGGGTCTTTTCACGCACTTTGTCAAGATACTGCCGCAGCTGCTCGGAGAAGGGCGTTTCGGAGCGGAAGGAGAACATGAATTTCGACTTCTCGTGCCGCGTTTCGCGGCTCTTGCGGATGTGCTCGCGCAGTTCGTCGTACTTGACAATGAGCTCGTTGTCCGCCGCGAACTTGCGTATCTTTGCCAGAACCTTGGCGGAATAGCAGAAGTCGAGGATAAATACGCCGAAGAAGAAGCCGATGACGAAGGAAAACGCGAGGTTGCGGCTGAGCCACGCCAGCGCGTTGAGAATATACGGGTGGATGAAGAAATAATAAACCGCGCCGAGAACGGCCCAGAAGAATGAGAAGAGCGGGCAGATTATGCCCTGAATGTTGCCCCAGTCATCGGAATAGTCCCAAAGTTTGACATTCATGCCCTTAATGAAGATGAGCCCGGCGATGTATTCTATAAGCGTCATGCCAATGGCCATCACGACGAAAAGGACGATCCTGTTCACGACGGGGTTTGATATGAAGGAGTATTTTTCAAGACTTGCCAGCAGATACAGGATGCACAACCCGAAGCCGTAAAGCGGCAGGTACGGTC
>CAKTED010000055.1 GCA_934546725.1 uncultured Oscillospiraceae bacterium
GGATAAAACGATAAAGATGGCGCGCCTCGCCATATCCGCCGAGGAGGCGCTTGAGATAGCGGAGCATAAGCGCAGAGCGGCGGCGCAGCAGGCGGCCGTTTTGAAGCTGCTTGCCGAGATCGGCGAGGCCGAGGTGCGGGAAATAAGCTACTTCACCGGTGCGAAGTCCGCGTCCATAACCGCGCTTGAAAAGCAGGGGTACATCGAGCTGGAGCAGCGGGAGGTATTCCGCGCGCCAAAATATGAAAGCGGTCCGGTGAACAGGATCGAAAGCCTGAACGAACAGCAGGAGGCCGCCTTCAGCGGGCTCAGTGAAATGCTGGATTCCGGAAAAGCCGCCGCGGCGTTGCTTTACGGCGTTACCGGCAGCGGAAAAACGGCGGTGTATATAAGCCTGATACGGAGGGCGATAGAGCTTGGGCGGCAGGCGCTGGTGCTCGTGCCGGAAATCGCGCTCACGCCGCAGCTTATGGCCACGTTCAGGGCGCATTTCGGCGAGAGAGTGGCCGTTCTGCACAGCTCGCTCTCCATAGGCGAGCGCTATGATGAGTGGAAGCGGATAAAGGCGGATACGGTGGACGTTGTGGTCGGCACGCGCTCGGCGGTCTTCGCGCCCGTGAGCCGCCTCGGAATACTCATTATCGACGAGGAACAGGAATATACCTATAAATCCGAAAATAACCCGCGCTATCACGCGAGAGACGCTGCAAAATTTATCTGCGCGAGCGAAAACGCCCTGCTGCTCCTCGGCTCGGCCACGCCGTCCGTCGAGAGCATGTATAGCGCGCTGAGCGGGAAATACCGCCTGTTCAGAATGGACGGGCGCTTTAACCGGCGCGCCCTGCCGAGGGTGATAATATCCGATATGCGCGAAGAACTGCGGCGGGGAATAGACGGGAGCGTCGGTTCCGTGCTCTGCGGCGAGCTTGAAAAAAATTTCGCCGCGGGGGAGCAGGCGATACTGTTCATAAACCGGCGCGGCAGCAGCGGCAGCGTGACCTGTACCGAGTGCGGCAATACGCTGCAGTGCCCCTCGTGCAGCGCGAACCTTACCTATCATTCCGCCAACAGGCGGCTCATGTGCCATTACTGCGGCTATTCGCGCCCGGTGGATGAGCAGTGCCCGGAATGCGGACATGCTCTGCGGTTTATGGGCGCCGGTACCCAGCGGGTAGAGGAGGAGCTGAAGGAGCTTTACCCCGGCGTGGACGTGATGCGCATGGATACCGATACCGTGACGGCCTCGCGCTCGCACGAGACCATACTTTCGGATTTCGTGAAGAAAAAAACTCCGGTGCTTATCGGCACGCAGATGGTGGCCAAGGGGCTGAACCTTGAAAACGTTACGCTTGTCGGCGTGGTTGCGGCGGATCAGATGCTGTATTCCGGCGATTACCGCGCGCGGGAGCGCACGTTCAGCCTGATAACACAGGTCGTGGGCCGGTCGGGACGCGGCGAAAAATCCGGCCGCGCCGTCATACAGACGTATACGCCGGATAACGAGGTCATCCGCTGCGCCGCCGCGCAGGACTATGATTCGTTTTACAGGGGCGAGATCGAGCTGAGAAGGATACTCTCTCTGCCGCCGTTCACGGAGCTGTACTCCATCATGGTCAGCGGCCAGAACGAGGAGAGGGTACTGCGCTGCTGCTGCGAAATGAAAACGGCGCTGGAGCGTTCTCTGCCGCGTTCGGACGATATCCGGGTCCTCGGTCCGGCGGCCGCGCATGTTCTCAAAATCAATAACCGCTACCGCTATCGCCTGTATCTCCGCTGCCCGCCGGGCAGGGAGGCGAGGGCGCTCACGGCGGCGGCAATAAAAAAATATTCGTCAGACCCGCGATTTAAAAGGCTTTCGATATTCGGGGATATCGACCCGATGGACTGAAGCATTGCGAAAGGATGAAATAGCATGGCACTTAGAAATATAGTAAAAAAGGGCGACGACTGTCTTACGAAAAACTGCCGCGCGGTAACGGATTTTAACCCGAGACTGCATAAGCTGCTCGACGATATGCGCGAAACGCTCATCGATTCCAACGGAGTTGGGCTTGCCGCGCCGCAGGTCGGGGTCCTGAGAAGGGCTGTGCTCGTTATCGACACAACTAAGGAGGACAGCCCGATAATTGAGCTCATAAACCCCGAGATAGTGGAAACCGAAGGCGAGCAGGAGGGGCCGGAGGGCTGCCTGAGCGTGCCTGGAGTATGGGGAATAGTCAAACGTCCGATGCATGTTAAGGTAAAGGCTCAGGACCGCTTCGGCAATGAGTTCGAGGTCGAGGGCGACGAGCTTACGGCCCGCGCTTTCTGCCATGAGATAGACCACCTTTCCGGCATCCTCTTCGACACGAGGGCGGAGCGCCTGCTTACGCCCGAGGAGATGGAGGAAATGTATGCCGGGGACGGAGAGGAAGAGGAATAATGCGCATAGTGTTCATGGGCACGCCGGACTTTGCGCTATCCTCGCTTGAGGCGGTGTATAACGCGGGCTATGATATCTGCGCCGTTTATACCCAGCCGGATAAGCCCGCAAAGCGCGGCATGAAGCTGGCCGCGAGCCCGGTGAAGAAATTTGCCGAGGAAAAGGGGCTGAAGGTCCTTCAGCCCGCAAGGCTGAAAAATTCGCCCGAGGCCATGGAGGAGTTTCGCGCGCTCGGCGCGGATATCGCCGTGGTCGTGGCCTACGGAAAGCTCCTGCCGGACGAAATGCTCTCCGCCCCGCCGCTTGGCTGCATCAATATCCACGGCTCGTTGCTGCCGAAATATCGCGGTTCCGCGCCGATACAGTGGACGGTGCTGAACGGCGAAAGGGAGGGCGGCGTTACGGCCATGTACCTTGCACACGATATGGACGCGGGCGATATGATCGCCTCGGCCTCCACGCCCATAGGGAAGTACGAGACATATGGCGAGCTTTATGACAGACTGCGCGTTATCGGCGCGCAGCTGCTGCTCGATACTCTCCGCGCCATTGAAAGCGGTACGGCCACGCGCACGGCGCAGGATCCCGCGCTTGTGAGCTATGCTCCGCCAATAATGCGCGAGGACTGCCCGATAGACTGGACGAGGTCGGCGGACGAGGTCATAAACCACATAAGAGGTCTTGCGCCGAAGCCTGCCGCGACGGCGGAGCTTGGCGGAAGCGTTTTCAAAATATTCTCCGCGCGCAGAACGGGAAACTCGACAGAGCTTCCCGCGGGCAGCGTTATCGCGCAGACGAAGCAGGGGCTCGAGCTTGCCTGCGGAGACGGTAAAAGCATTGTGATAACGGAGCTTCAGGCTCCCGGCGGAAAAAGAATGAAGACCGCCGACTATTTACGTGGACACAAAATTATCTGAGAGAGGGCGAAGCGGCGTGCCGATGGGAGCGAGAGAGGCGGCGGTTTCAGCGCTGGGAGCATACAGACGCTCCGGCGCGTGGTCCGACGCGTATCTGAACGGACTGTTCAGAAAGGAAAATATGGAGCCACGCGAGCGGGCGCTTGCAACGCGGCTGTGCTGCGGCGTGCTGCAACACCTTTATCTCATTGATTTTCGCCTTGCGGCATATGTGAAGGGCGGCATGGAGAAGCTCCGGCCGGAGGTTTTGGATATTTTAAGAGTTTCGGCGTACCAGATAATGTTTATGGACCGGATACCCGTCAGCGCGGCGGTGAACGAGGGCGTAAGCCTTGCGAAAAGGCTGGCAAATAAGGGCGCTGCGGGGCTGGTGAACGCGGTTTTGCGCCGCGTTGGCGAAAACAGAGGTGGATATCCGGAGCCGGAGGAGCCGTGGATAAAATACAGCCACACGAAGGAGTGGTATGATTATTTTACCGCGCTTATCGGCGCCGAAGATACGGAAAGGCTCATGGCCGCCGATAATGAGCCGCAGGCCGTCACGATCCGAGCAAACCCGCTCAGAGGCACGGCTTCGGAGCTTGAGGAAAGCCTGAACGCGCAGGGCATCGGCTTTGAGCGGCATGAGTGGCTGGCGGACTGCTTCGATATTTTGCAGGCGGGCGATATAACGGAGCTGAACGCATTTAAAAGCGGCCTTGCATACGTTCAGGACGCGGCGGCGGCGCTTGCGGTGCTTGCCGCAGAGCCGAAGCCGGGTGAAAGAGTGCTGGATGCCTGCGCCGCTCCGGGCGGCAAGAGCTTTCTTGCCGCGATGCTGATGCAGGATTCCGGCTCTATACTCTCCTGCGACCTGCACCCCAATAAGCTCAGGTGGGTGGAGGACGGCGCGGAGAGGCTGGGGATAAGCATTATCTCCACCGCGCCGATGGATGCCTCGCGCTTCAGACCCGAGCTGGAGGAGCGGTTCGACCTCGTTATTGCGGACGTGCCGTGCTCCGGCATGGGCGTTATCGGCAAAAAGCCGGAAATTCGATTTAAGCACTTTGGGGATATTGCGTCTCTGCCGGAAATACAATATAATATACTCAAAAATCTTTCGCGCTATGTTAAGCCCGGCGGCAGGATCGTCTACTCCACCTGTACGCTCGTGCGGGAGGAGAACGAGGCGGTGACGGGCCGATTCCTCAGCGAAAACGGCGGCTTTGAGCGCGAGGTGTTTGATCTGCCGGAGCCGGTGGGACACCAGGGGAGCGGAGAGATAACTCTTTGGCCATTTGAATACGGAACGGACGGTTTTTATATATGCAGGCTGAGAAAGGCGAAGTAAAACGCGATATAAAATCCATGCTGCCGGAGGAGATAGGCGAATATCTCGCGGAGCATGGAGAGAAGAGCTTTCGGGCCGGGCAGATATTCAGGTGGCTTACGGCAGGCGTGAAGAGCTTTGACGAGATGACGAATATCTCCAAACCGCTCAGAGAGCGGCTGAAGGAGGATTTTTATATCTCCTCGCTCGAGGTGCTGCGCAGGCAGCGCTCAGAGCTGGACGGAACGATAAAATATCTCTGGCGGCTCGGCGACGGAAACGCCGTTGAGAGCGTACTGATGAAATACGAATACGGGTACAGCATCTGCGTTTCGTCCCAGGCGGGCTGCCGCATGGGCTGCATATTCTGCGCGTCGACCGGCTGCGGACTTGTGCGCAACCTCAGACCGTCCGAAATTCTGGACCAGATACGCTGCACGGAGCTTGATTCGGACGTAAAGATTTCGCACATAGTGCTCATGGGCATAGGCGAGCCGATGGACAATTTTGATAACGTAATGCGCTTTCTGCGCCTTGTGAACCACCCGGATGGATTGAATATCGGCATGCGGCATATCTCGCTTTCCACCTGCGGCCTTACGGACGGAATTGAAAGACTTGCCGGATATAATTTGCAGCTGACGCTGTCTGTCTCGCTGCACGCGCCTGATGACGAGACCCGCGATAAGCTCATGCCGGTAAACAGAGGCTGCGGGGTGAAAAAGCTCATGGACGCCTGCCGCGCATATTATGACAAAACCGGCCGGCGGATCTCGTTTGAATACGCGCTCATAAAGGGCGTGAACGATTCGGACGCGCAGGCAAGGCAGCTTGCCGCGCTGGTGCGCCCGATAGGAGGACATATCAACATAATCCCGCTCAATAATATCGAGGGCAGCCCGCTCAAGCCGGGCGACGCCAGGGCCTTTGCGGCGAAGCTTGCGGCGCTTGGCGCCAACGCTACGGTTCGCAGAAGGCTTGGCTCGGACATAGATGCGGCCTGCGGGCAGCTCAGAAGAAAGACGGCGCAGGAAGAGCCGCGCCGATAGGAACGGAGGTCGGGTCATAAAATGCAGTATTGGGGTCTGACCGATAAGGGCATGGTCAGAAGTGAAAATCAGGATACGTTTTTTGCCGGGACCGTTCAGTCTCCGTCCGGCGAGGCGACGCTTTGCGTCGTTTGCGACGGAATGGGCGGCGCGCGCGCGGGCGGACTGGCCAGCAGCACGGCGTGCGGCGCGTTTGTGGATACGGTGAAGCACGGCTTTGCCGCGGGAGCCGGGCTGGAAGCGCTCACGGCAGAGGCGGCGAGGGCGGCGAATGACGCCGTTCTGCGCAAGGCGGGCGAAAGCCCGGAGTATCGCGGCATGGGCACAACGCTCGTGGCGGCCGCGGTTTGCGGAGACGAGGCCGTTGTGGCAAACGTTGGCGACAGCCGCTGCTACATAATAGAAAACGGCGGCATACGGCAGATAACGAGGGACCACTCCCTCGTGGAGGACATGGTAGATAAGGGCGAGCTGACACGCGAGCAGGCGTGGAAGCACCCGAGAAAAAATCTTATAACCCGCGCGGTGGGAACGGAGAGCAGCGTTGACTGCGACATTTTCTCGACCGTGCTCGGGGAGGGAAGCTATATGCTCCTGTGCAGCGATGGACTGAGCAATATAGTCAATTCGCAGGAGATGCTTTTTGAAGTGCTGTACGGCGGAAGCATCGATACGGCCGCGCAGAGAATGATGGATATTGCCCTTGGCAGAAACGCTTCGGACAATGTGACGGTCGTTCTGCTTGCCAGATAGTGCGAAAGGATATTACTATGGATAATAAGGATAAATATATCGGCCAGATGCTGGATAACCGATACGAAATAATCGAAAAGATCGGCGAAGGCGGCATGTCCGTTGTGTATAAGGCACTCTGCCACAGGCTCAACCGCTATGTGGCCGTGAAGATACTGAAGGATGAGCTGGCGCTCGACGAGGACTTTCTGCGCCGCTTCCATACGGAGTCGCAGGCCGTTGCGATGCTCTCGCATCCGAATATCGTTACGGTGTACGACGTCAGCCGTTCGTCTGACATCGAATACATAGTGATGGAGCTTATAGAGGGCATAACGCTCAAGGAGTATATGAAGCGGCGCGGCGCGCTCACCTGGAAGGAAGTGCTGCATTTTTCAACGCAGATAGCAAAGGCTCTTGCCCACGCCCACAGCCGGGGGATCATTCACCGCGACATAAAGCCGCATAATATCATGATCCTTGCCGACAGCAGCGTGAAGGTGGCAGACTTTGGCATAGCACGGCTTACAAACCTTCAGGATACGCTCACGAACGAAACTCTCGGCTCGGTCCATTATATCTCCCCGGAGCAGGCCAAGGGAGGACATATCGACGCCCGGACGGATATATATTCCCTCGGCGTCGTGATGTACGAGATGCTTACGGGCCGCCTGCCCTTTGAGGGGGACAGCGCCGTTTCCATAGCCATCCAGCACATAAGCTCCATTCCGCTCATGCCGCGCGAGATAAATCCGGATATCCCGGCGGGCCTTGAAGCCATAACGATGCGCGCCATGGAGCCGGACCTTAATAAGCGCTACCAGTCCGCCGAAACGCTGTATGACGATCTTGAAAGCTTCAGAAAAAACCCGGACGGCGACTTTGATTACAGCGAGAAGGAGATAATCGAGACCGTGAATCCTCCCGAGAACGAGAGGGCCGAACAGTCCGCGCACGGCGGAAGCGGGAAGTATATCGACGGCGTTGCACCCGTATCGCGCAGGGGCGAAATGTCGAAGGAGGCATACGTCAAATCCAGCAGGAGGGCGCGGCGCGTCTCGACCCTTTCGGGCATATTCTGCGTTGTGATCTTCATCCTTGCCGTATTCGTTTTCCTCTGGCGCTACTGGCTGAAGGATATGTTCTCCGCGCCGGAGAATATGACCGTTCCGCAGCTCATAGGCAGCAGGCTCGACGATGTGCTGATAAATCCGTCATATACGGATTATTACAACATTATCCCGAGCTACGAGGCGAGCGACAGCGTGGAGAGCGGATATATCATGGAGCAGACCCCTCCCGAGGGCAGAACAGTTGTGAAAAGCGAAAAAAAGGTCGATATCAAGGTGACCGTCAGCAGCGGGGACAGCTATATAATCATGCCCGGAGTGGAAAACACTGAATATCGCCAGGCATATATATCCCTCCAGAAGCTTGGCCTTGCGGTGGAGGTGGAGACGGTCACATCCGATACCGTTACGAAGGACTATGTAATAAGCGCGGTGCCCGCGGCGGGCAAAAAGCTGAACGAGGGCGATACCGTTTACCTCACCGTGAGCGGCGGACCCGAGATAAAATACGTCCAGATGCCGGAGCTTACCGGCAGAAGCTCGGCTACCGCTCAGAGCATACTCGAAAGCATGAATCTTACCGTCGGCAGTATTACGGCGATAGACGACGAAGCCCCGGCGGGCGAGGTCATTTTCCAGAGCATCGCGGCGGGAACGGAGGTTGCAGAGCACACGAAGGTGAACCTCAATATATCCAATGGAGCGAAGGCCACGCCTGAACCGACGCCTACGCCTGAGCCGACCCCGAGCGAGGAGCCTGAGCCCGAACCCACGCCGGAGGAAACCGCTGAGCCCACGCCTGAGCCGACGCCCGAGGAGATCGGCGGTGAGGACGAGAACGCCGTTACGGCGCCGGACGTAAATGAGTAAGGGCGTAATATTCAAGGCGCTGAGCGGGTTTTACTATGTGGATACTCCCGAGGGAACGCTGGAATGCCGCGCAAGAGGAAGGTTCCGGCTCGACAGGATATCGCCGCTTGTCGGCGACGAGGTCGAGGTTTGCCCCCTGGGAGACGGACGGGGAACGCTCGACGGGATACTGCCGAGGA
>CAKTED010000056.1 GCA_934546725.1 uncultured Oscillospiraceae bacterium
GCTGCGTGTTCTGTTTCATCGATCAGCTGCCGAAGGGTCTGCGCGAGACGCTGTATTTCAAGGATGACGACGCCCGGCTCTCCTTCCTTCAGGGCAACTATATCACGCTCACGAACCTTTCCGAGCGCGAGGTAAAGCGCATCATTGACCTGAAAATAAGCCCCGTCAACATCTCCGTGCACACGGCAAACCCCGAGCTGCGCGTCAAAATGCTTCGCAACAAAAACGCCGGGGCCTGCCTGGATATAATGCGCCGCTTCGCCGAGGCCGGCATAAGGATGAACTGCCAGATCGTCTGCTGCCCCGGCCTGAACGACGGCGCGGAGCTTCGGCGCACCATGCTCGCGCTCACCGTGCTCTATCCGCAGGTCGAGAGCGTGTCCGTCGTCCCCGTCGGGCTCACGAAGTACCGCGAGGGGCTTTATCCCCTCGAGCCCGTTACTCCCGCGAAGGCCGCTGAGATCATCGACACGGTGGACGGCTACGGCGAGGAGCTGAAGAAAAATAACGGCGTCCGCCTTTTCTACTGCTCTGACGAGCTCTATCTCCGCGCGGGCCGCGAGCTGCCGGACACGGACTATTACGACGGCTATCCGCAGTACGAAAACGGCGTTGGTCTTATGCGTTCGCTGTCGGACGAGTTCACGTCCGCGCTGAAGCTGCTTGACGAGGACCCCGTTTCGTACTTCTCCGTCGCCACGGGTGCCTCCGCCGCGCCGTTCATCTCATCGCTCATCGACAGGCTCGGCGAAAAGTGCATGAACAGTCACGGCGTCGTTTACGCCATACGCAACGATTTTCTCGGCGAGAGCGTGAACGTTGCGGGGCTTGTTTCCGGCGGCGACATATTGAAGCAGCTGCGCGGGAAAAAGCTCGGCAGCCGCCTGCTCATCCCCGCCGTAATGCTGCGGCACGGCGGCGACGTTTTTCTTGACGATGTAAGCCTCGGCGCGCTCTCCGAAGAGCTCGGCGTACCGGTGATCCCCGTCCCAAACGACGGCGGCGCGCTGCTTGACGCCATGCTCGGCCTCGACGGGCCGCAGAGCTGACCGGGCTCCCCCACGATCCCGCAAATTTACAGAACAGAGGAGGCAAAGGTATGTCCAAGCCACTGGTAGCAATAGTCGGCCGCCCCAACGTCGGCAAATCGCTGCTCTTCAACAAGCTCACCGGCAAGCGCCTTTCCATAGTAGAGGACACCCCCGGCGTTACGCGCGACAGGCTCTACGCCGACACCGACTGGAACGGACGCACGTTCACCCTTGTCGACACCGGCGGTATCGAGCCGAAAACGAATAACGAGATCCTGCGCTTCATCCGCGAACAGGCCGAGATAGCCATAGACACCGCAGACGTCATCGTGCTCGTCACGGATATCCACACCGGCGTGACCGCCGCCGACAGCGAGATAGCCTCCATGCTTCAGCGCTCCGGCAAGCCCGTCGTGCTCGTTGTGAACAAGATGGACTCCACCGGCGTGACGGACCCCGGCATATACGAGTTCTATTCCCTCGGCCTGGGCGACCCCATTGCCGTTTCCGCCGTTCACGGCCACGGCACCGGCGACCTTCTGGACGCCTGCGTTAAGGCCTTCCCGCCCGAGGAGGAGCAGCCGGAGGACGACGGCACGATAAACGTCGCCATCATCGGCCGCCCCAACGTCGGCAAATCCTCGCTTACGAACTATATCCTCGGCGAAAAGCGAGTTATCGTCAGCAACGTTGCCGGAACGACGCGCGACGCCGTTGACAGCTACTTTGAAAACGATACCGGCCGCTACATGTTCATCGACACCGCCGGCATCCGCCGCAAGTCGAAGGTGGACGACCGTATTGAAAAATACAGCGTCATGCGCGCCCAGCGCGCCATTGACCGCGCGGACGTGTGCCTCATCCTCATTGACGCGCAGGACGGCGTTACAGAGCAGGACACAAAGGTCGCGGGCCTTGCCCACGAAGCCGGGAAAGCCTGCATCATCGTCGTGAACAAATGGGACCTCGTCGAAAAGGAAACGAAGACGATGGACAAAATGCGGCAGGACGTCATGCGCGACCTGAGCTTCATGAGCTACGCGCCCATAGTTTTCATCTCCGCCATGACCGGCCAGCGCGTAAACCGCCTTTTCGAGCTGATAAACTTCGTTTACGGCCAGAGCGCCATGCGCATAACCACCGGCATGCTCAATAACGTTCTTGAGGACGCCACCATGCGCGTGCAGCCGCCCACGGACAAGGGCCGCCGCCTCAAGCTCTATTATATGACTCAGACCGGCATAAAGCCCCCCTGCTTCGTGATCTTCGTTAATAACGCCGAGCTGTTCCACTTCTCGTATCAGCGCTATATCGAAAATCAGATCCGCGCCGTTTTCGGCCTCGAGGGCACGCCGATAAAGATCGTCGTCCGCCAGAAGGGCGACAAGGATCCCACCTGACCCATCCATACGCCGCTTCCGTCCCGCCTCTCTGACGCTTCCATGCGTTCGAGAGGCGGTTTTTGCGTGTGCGGCGGGAGGTGCGGTAATTCATAATGCGGAATTTTCACTGTTTGGAGAAGGCGGGGGCTTATCGTTTGCTGTCATTCAGAGCCTGCGCCAGCAGGCGAAGAATCCCACCGTTGGTTCGTACAGGTAACGATGACGTACCGTTCTGCCCCTCCGTAGGGGATTCCACGGCCTGCGGCCTCTGAATGACGGAAACCTTCAGTTTCCGCGTCCACGGTTGTCGTACTGCCATGCCCCTGACCGGGGGATCCCCGCTTCGCGAGGATGACGGAGAAGACCATGCCCCTCCCACATTCCCATCAGCACCACACACTGTGCCGTACTTACCCTCCTGCATGTCATTCAAGCCTCTGCGCCCATCATTTTCCTGTCATTTCGCACTATTATGTCTAAATATGTCATATTTATTTGTGCATCTTTAACTATTTTTATCATTTTAAATTGTACTTTTCGCCGTTTTTGACCTTTTTGTGTAGTAAATTTAAAATAATATTGCAATTTCCGTTAATCTGTGCTAAACTTCTGAATACAAATATTATGTCTTGCTAAAAACAATCGCAGTACAGGCATTCAATATAAAAGAGGGGGAAATCTCATGGTCGAGTTAACAAGAGAAGAAAAGAAGCAGCTCTGTGCGGAGCTCACCGAGCATCTGCCCAAAATTCGCAAGCTGCTCAACCTCACCCAGGCGGAATTTGGCGACATGACAGGCCTTTCAAGGGTCACGATATCTCAGATAGAGGGCGGCAAGGTCAAGCTTACATGGCTGCACCTGAATGCGATCATGTTCATCTGCGTTTCCAATATCCGCACGAAGGAGTACATATACGCCAACAACATTCTCGGCACGCGCTTTCTCCAGTTCGTCCAGTGCAAGGACGAAAATATCCCGCCGGACACGAACGTCACCGTCCGCACGGAGCTGATAAAGGCCTATCAGGAGCTGCTCGAGTTCCAGAAAAGCGGCGTAGCAAACGCATGACCGCCGCAAGGTTGTGTTAAGTATTTTTTAATTTTTGTAAGGGTACGGTACTTTTGCCGTACCCTTTGCTTTTTTGTTACGGAGAAGCCGGGCGCATGACGTCCCCCTCTGCCCCTCCTTATGGGATTCCGCGGGGTGCTGACGCACCCATCCGAATGACAGAGACTTTGGGTCCCCGCGTCCACGGCCAGGCCGTTACCCCTGACCGGGTGATCCCCGCTGCGCGAGGATGACGTAGTAAACCTTAACCCTCCCGCGTCCGCCGCCACCCCCATCGTAAAACAGCCCTTGACAAAACCCGCGCGCTGTGTTACCCTGTGCTCATCAATTTAAAAGAATAAAGCTTTAAAAAGTTGAACTAAAAGGGAGTAATGGAGAAATGGTATTCAAAATTCTGATCCTCGTCGTTTTCTTCGGCATAATGATAGGCATCGGCCTTTACTGCCGCAGGAACGCAACGGACGTCGGCGGCTTTGTGCTCGGCGGGCGAAATGTCGGCCCGTGGCTCACCGCCTTTGCATACGGCACATCGTACTTTTCCGCCGTCATATTCATCGGCTATGCCGGCCAGTTCGGCTGGAAATACGGCATTGCGTCAACGTGGATAGGCCTCGGCAACGCCTTCATCGGCTCGCTGCTGGCGTGGGTCGTGCTCGGCCGCCGCACAAGGGTCATGACGCAGCACCTCGGCAGCGCCACGATGCCGGAATTTTTCGGCGCGCGCTTCGGCAGCCGCGCGCTCAAGATAGCGGCCTCGGTGATAGTTTTCATCTTCCTCATTCCGTACACCGCCTCGCTCTATAACGGTCTTTCCCGCCTCTTTGAGATGGCGTTCAAGGTCGATTACAGCGTCTGCGTTATCGCAATGGCCGTGCTCACGGGCATTTACGTCATCGCGGGCGGATATATGGCCACCGCGATAAACGACTTTATCCAGGGCATTATCATGATCGTCGGCATCATCATCGTCATAGCCGCGGTGCTTCTCAGCAAGGGCGGCTTCATGGAGGCTTTGGCCGGTCTCGCCCAGGTCGAGGATGCGTCCGTTTCCACCCAGCCGGGCGTTTTCGCCTCCTTCTTCGGCCCCGATCCGCTCAACCTGCTCGGCGTCGTTATCCTCACGTCGCTCGGGACCTGGGGTCTGCCGCAGATGGTGCAGAAGTTTTACGCCATCAGGAGCGAGCAGGCCATACGCAAGGGCACGATAATTTCCACCATGTTCGCGCTCATAGTTGCCGGCGGCTGCTACTTCCTCGGCGGCTTCGGACGGCTTTTTTCAGACAGCGTCGATATAGCCGCGGGCGGCTATGATTCCATCATCCCCGCAATGCTCTCGGGTCTGCCGGATATTCTCATCGCGCTCACCGTCGTTCTCGTGCTTTCGGCCTCCATGTCCACGCTGTCGAGCCTTGTCATCGCCTCCTCCTCCACGCTCACGATAGATCTCATAAAGGACAACATCGTAAAGAACATGAGCGAGAAAAAGCAGGTGCTCGTAATGCGCTGCCTCATCGTTGTTTTCATCGCCATCTCCGCCGTTATCGCGATCGTGCAGTACCGCAATAACGTTACATTCATCGCGCAGCTCATGGGCGTAAGCTGGGGCGCGCTCGCCGGAGCGTTCCTCGCGCCGTTCCTTTACGGCCTGTACTTCAGGCGTACAAGCCGCGCCTCCGTCTGGGTCAGCCTTATCTTCGGTGCGAGCATAATGACGCTCAATCTGCTGTTCCGCTCCTCCTTCCCCGCGCTGCTCCAGTCGCCCATCAACTGCGGCGCGTTCGCGATGCTGGCCGGGCTCATCCTCGTGCCGATCGTATCGCTCTTTACGAAAAAGCCGGACTCCGCGCTCGTTGACAGCTGCTTTGCCTGCTATGACGAAAAGGTCCTCGTGAGCAGCAAGCGCGCTCTGAGCGACAGCAAAGAATAATCCCCCAAACCTGCGGATATGCATTATCCGGGTGCAAAAGTCTCAAAATTCGGCTTTTGCACCCGGATTTTTGCATTAATTAACACCGTTATGCTTGAAAAAGGCGCAGCAGGACATTATAATAGGTTTTATTGTATCAGGCACGATTGGGAGGATCATCGGTGATCACAGAACAAACGCGAAGAAAAAGAATATGCGCGCTGCTGCTGGCGCTGCTGCTCGCCTTCGGCCTGGCCTGCCCGGCACTGGCCGATTACGCCGTTCCGCGCAGGGATACGCCGGATTACAGGGTGGCTTTCTACGCCTTTGACTGCTATAACATGCAGGATTCCAGCGGCACGCGTTCCGGCTACGGCTATGAGATGATGCAGAACATATCCAACTACATGCAGTGCACCTTCTCCTACGTCGGCTATGAAAAAACCGCCGATGAATGCATTGATATGCTGCGAAGCGGTGAGCTGGATATCTACACCGCAGCACGGCTCACGCCCGAGCGGCAGGTGGAGTTTGCCTACACCTCCCACCCCGCAATTACGGCCACGACCTGCATGAATATAAAATCCGGCAACACAAGTGTCGTCTCCGGCGACTATTCCACATATGAGGGATTGCGCATCGGTCTGCTCGCGCGCCACACCTATAACGAAAAGTTCCTCGCCTGGGCCAACGAAAAGGGCTTTTCCTACACCATAAGCTACTACGAGACCCAGACGGAGCTCTCCCGCGCGCTGGTGGACGGCGAGGTGGACGCGCTCGTATACAGCTATATCGGCACGCCCAAGGACGAGATAAGCATCGAAACCTTTGGCCAGACGCCTTACTACATTATCGCCCGCAAGGAGGATCAGGCGCTCATAAAGTCCATCAATGCCGCGATAGACCAGATGAGCATCGAAAACCCCAACTGGCGCACGGAGCTGTATAACAAATACTACGGCACTCAGCCGCTCAGCACAGAGCTGACGCTGCGTGAGGAAGCCATGCTCTCTCAGCTTCGTGAGAACAGCTCCGTTATAGTCGCCGTCGCGGATCCGGACGGCGCGCCATACTCGGAGTTTTACGACGGCAGCCATTCCGGCATAGTTACGGAGCTTTTCGCCGCAACCGCCGAGCGGCTCGGGCTTGAGTACAAATTCATCCCGGTAACGGACAGGAGCGAATATCTTGAGGCCATCGCGGCGGGCGACGCGGACGTCTGGGTGGACGCTTACAGCGAAAACCCCACCGTCGGCGACACGAAATACCGCTCAACGGACACATATCTTTCCACCTCCGTATCCGTCCTCCGCGAAAGAGGCGCCTCCAACAGGCTCCACCGCCTCGCGGTCGTTGACGACAGCTCGACCATAAGGGAGCTGCTCAACGCCAACTGGCCGGAGGCCGAAACGGTCAAGGTCGAGAGTACGGAGCAGTGCGTGCAGCTTATCACCTCCGGCGAGGTGGACGGCGCTCTGCTGCTGAGCTATACCGCGCAGAAGCTGGCGCGCGACGATATTCAGAACCGTCTGCGCGTTGATATCGTTCCCGGCGCGGTCATCAACCTGTGCATGGCCGTAAACGCAAACGACGACCGCGATTTTTACGGTCTCTGGTCCAAGACCCTGAGCGAGGTTTCCGCCGAGCTTCAGGCGGGCATAGTTCAGGACTATGTTGAAGAGGTCGCAACGCCCACGTTTATCCAGTACCTCTTCGACCACCCGACCACGCTTATCATCGTCATCGCCGTCATACTCGTCATAGCCTTCCTCGTGGCGCTCTATCGCCAGTCGCCCCGCAGCAGCCGCAGGCAGAAGCGCATATCCGACGAGCTCGCCGTAGCGCTTGAGGACGTCAGGTCCGCCACCGCCGCGAAGAACGACTTTTTCTCAAAGATGAGCCACGATATCCGCACTCCGCTGAACGTCGTTCTCGGCATGACGCAGATAGCGCAGAAGTATAAAAACGACCCCGATCGCCTTTCCGGCGCGCTGGACAGCATCACCTCCGAGGGCAACTACCTGCTCGTGCTCATAAACTCCATCCTTGACGTGAACCAGCTCGAGCACGGCCACATGGAGCTCAATCTCGCCCCGTTCGACATTTCCGACTGCCTGAAGGACAGTCTCGGCATGCTCATCCCGCTGGCGGAGAAAAAGGATCAGCAGCTCACTGTCTCCTGTGACTGTAATAAGGCCGTCGTTATCGGCGATTCAAGCCGTTTCAGTCAGATAATTATCAATATTGTTTCAAACGCCATCAAATATACGGACAATGGCGGCAGAATCGACGTAAGCCTGAGCGCGCTGCCGAACGACCGCTACCGCTTCGTGTGCCGTGATAACGGCATCGGCATGTCCCCCGAGTTTGTGGGCCACATTACCGAGGAATACGTCCGGGCCGAGGACAGCCGCGTTTCCAAAACGCAGGGCACGGGCCTGGGCATGTCGGTCGTGAAGGGCTTCACCGATCTGATGAGCGGCACGCTCAGCGTTGAAAGCGAGCCCGGCAAGGGGTCGACTTTCACCGTAGCGCTGCCCCTCGCTCCCGCGAGCGACGAGCAGCGCAAGGCCGTTCTTGCCCCGCAGGCGGATATTGCCGATATGAAGGTCAGACTTGCCGGTAAGCGCGTGCTGCTGGCGGAGGATAACACCCTCAATGCCGAGATAGCCATTGAGCTGCTGGAAAGCATCGGTCTCGCCGTGGACTGGGCCGAAAACGGCAGGCTCGCCGTCGAGCGCTTTGAGGCCTCCGCGCCGAACGGGTATTTTGCCATTTTCATGGATATGCAGATGCCCGTCATGGACGGCATTGAGGCCACGGCGCAGATAAGGAGCAGCAGCCGCAGCGATCACTCGCTCCCGATCTTCGCAATGACGGCCAACACCTTCGCCGCAGACAAGCAGCGCTGCCGCGAAGCCGGAATGAGCGGTTATATAGCAAAGCCGATAAATGTCGACGCCATCGTTACTACTCTCGCCGGGTACGCGGACGGTTTTTGACGGTTTGCGACACAGCGCCCGCCTCCCTTTTTCATTTGGGGAGGCGGGCGCTGTTTTTTTGTGTGTTTTGGTGGGATTTGTGTCATACAGAGCCTGCGTGG
>CAKTED010000057.1 GCA_934546725.1 uncultured Oscillospiraceae bacterium
GGTTACATTATAAAAATATAAACCACGGAAAGTAAAACAAACCCTCTGCGAATTTTTCCTTTCGCAGAGGGTCTGTTTTACTCTTCTATTTTTCGGAATACTTTTTTATCACGCTTTCCTTGAAAAGCGCCTTGGCTCCGACTGGCACATCCGTTTTCCACGCAAAGGCATAGCAAAGCTTATTGCTCGAAAACTCGCACGGGATCTCCACTATATCGCTTCTGTGGTACAGATTTACAAACTCATGCGGCAGCATGGCAATGCCTATGCCCGACCCGACCGAAAGCAGCACGGAGTCCGAACGATTATAGAAATTTGTTATTCTGGGCCTTATGTCCAAATGCTGAAACACACGATTCGTCGGCACCCGCAGCTGATGGTTTGTCATATCCACCGAGATAAACGGGTATTTTTCGAGCACCTTCCAACCGTTCTCATCAATATCTCTTTTGATTCTCTGCGCATTGTCCTTATTTGCAAAAAGCGAAAGGTAGTCGCTGCCTATATTGATATGCTCAAAAAGGACATCGTTATCCACAAGCTCAGCCGGAGCAAAGAAGAAGTCGTATATGTCGCGATTGAGAACCTTTACAAATTCTTCGCCCTCAAAAATGTCAACGTCTATCTGCACATTGGCATAATTTTCGCTGAAATCCATCAGACACTCGCTTATGTATCTGCTTATGGACGGCACAGAAGCAATTTTGATTCTTCCGCTCTGTCCTCTTGCAAAGTTTTTCATTCGCGTCTGCGCCTCGTTCAGGGTCTCAAGAATTTTTTCTGTATACGGCAGAAATTCCTGTCCGGCCTCGGTGAGCGCAATGCCCCTGCTGTTTCGCGTGACCAGCTTTATCCCCAGCTGATTTTCAAGGCGCTGGATATTCTGCGTTACAGCCGGCTGCGAAATATTGAATATCTCTGCCGTCTTTGTGTAATTATTTGTCGTTGCGATAGAATTGAATATTTCCAGCTGTACCGTTTCCACCACGCCGTCACCCTTTCCGCATTTTACCGCCCTTTCAGACATCGCAGATCATTGAGCGTGTCGATAAAATCGACACGCTCTCAAAGAAATGCAAGCATTTCTTTGAAAAGCTGCAGCCTGCTGCGCGCACTCGCTGTGCTCGCACACTGGCAGGCTGAGAAGTGTTTTTTCCGAGGTACACGCCCCCGGAAAAAACGGGATTTAACTTTATTCCGTCATCTGCGGATGACGGAACTCTGCGAGGCTACCCGCATAATAAAACCGCAGACAAAGCTTTTTTGACAGCCTGTCATTTTATTTATTTTATCAACTTTCGGCGGCTCTGTAAACTCTCAATCTTGCCAGAATAAATTACTGTCCGGCCCTCATAAGCCTGTATATTTACCTGAGCGTGTCGATAAAGTCTACACTTTCTCGCAGAAATGCCTGCGTCTCTGCGAAGAGATGCAGCCTGCTGTACGCACTCGCTGTGCTCGCCCACCGGCAGACTGACTTACCCATATATTCAGACATTCAGCTCAAATCTGTTTATATAGTCGTTCTGATCCTCGAAGGGCAGATGCGTGAAATATGCCGAGAAGCCCGCTATTCTGACTATCAGATCCTGATAATCCTGCGGATTCTTCTGCGCCGCCTTCAAAATGGCGGTATCCGCTACCGTAAAGTGGAACTGTATTCCGCCCAAGGCAAAAAACGCCTCGATCAGATCGCGTACCTTGGCTGTGGCATCCTCACCCTTTACGGAGTTTGCATCAAAGCGGACGTTTATCGCGCCGCCGCACCTGAATTTATTGAACGGCAGCTTGGAAACGCTCTTAACGTATGCGAGCGGCCCGTTCTTTACAGCTGCCTGGCGCGGATCGTTCGGCCCGGCCAGCGGCTCTCCTGCCTTTCGTCCGTCCGGCGTTGCGGTAGTGTTTTTCCCCACGAGGACAAAGGCGAGGTCATTGGCTCCGCCGTTCATGCAGCCGTCAAACGGGCAGCACCGCGAGTTCATATAATCAAGCCAAAGCTCACTTGACCATCTTGCAAGACCGTCAGCCTCGTCATTATCATTGCCGTAAAACTCAACCTGATTCAGAATTCTCTGTCTGAGCTGCTCATAGCCCACCCAGTTTGCGCAGAGCGCGTCATAAAGCTCCCGCAGTGAAACGCTCTTTTCATCAAAGCAGAGCTTTTTTATTACAAGGAGACTGTCCGCTGCATTGGCTATGGTTCGCGTCATCGCGCCCATGGCATAATACTTTGCTCCGCCCCAGGTCACATCCTTTCCGCTCTCCACGCAGCCCTCTGTCATGACAGAAGCTGAAATACACGGAAAGTCCTGATTGAACACGAGTGCGTTGAGCTGATATATCTTCGCCTCGTAGTCCATGTAGTACTTTATCTGGCGCTCCATCTCCGCCTGAAGCTCTTCAAAGGATTCATACTCATAGAGCTTCTTGCAGGGCACCCAGCCCTCGACTCCCGTGGCGGGATTCACGTTGCCGTGGATGCACATGTTCAGAATGGAGATAAGGCTGAAGCCGCCCCAATGTCCGGCACTGCCGACAAAGGGCCACTCGCTGCCGCATATGGCAGGCTCGACGCAGCCCACTATGCCGTAGTCCCGCGCGTCCTCTATCGGTCTGCCCTTTTCCACCATGGTCCTTATTATCTCGGCATCGTTATTGAACTGCGGTATGCCGCCTGCCTGCTTGCTCATTTCAATTCCAAGCGCCCAGATATCATCCGGCGTAAACTCGTTAATGCGCAGCGCAACGCTTGGCTCCGCAACCTTGAGGCGATAATATGACAGCAGCAGCATTTTGGTGGCCATGTTATACGCGCTTGTGCCATCCTTATTCAGTCCGCCAAGAGTTATGTTCATTCCTCCTGTAACGTTCTGATCCTTGCCAAGCGTATCGAAAAGATTTCTTCCCTGCTCATGCATCCTGATGATCTCGTCGTTATCCGGATACGTTGTTACGACTATCATATCGCCCATATGCAGAATGAAGGCGTCGCAGAGCTCCTGAGCCTGAGCCTCGGTAAGCGCTCCTGTTTTAACGTCGTTCTCCAGCAGGTGGCCGATATACTTGTCTATACGCGCGGGAGAGTCACCCACATGCGCACCGTCGGCATTGAGAATGTGCTGGTAAAAGAACATGCTCTGGAAGCCCTCCCAGAGATTTCTCGCCGGATGCTCCGGGACCCATTCGCACGAATCCGCCATTTTAAGCAGCTCGGCGGCGCGCTCGGGAGAGGCGGTCTTCGCCTTTTCGCGGCATGCGTCGGCGTACCTGTGAGCCATGAGGATAACGGCGTCGCAGGTTTTTATGACCGCTCTGTAAAACGGGTGGCTCCTCGCGTTTTCCGTCGTAATATGAGCGTCTATCTCCGCCAGCTTTTCTCTGGCAAGATCGCGCACGGCGCCGAAGCCCACTTTTACCACGCGGTCAAAGTTTGGTATGAAGTGTCCCTGATAGGTAATAAACGTTGAATATCTGTCAGCGTCTATAACGCCGTTGCCATAGCGCTCATAGAGATCCGGCGTCATAAGCCCCCGCACATGCGCGCTGATGTCGCGCTCCTTCCACCAGGCCGCAGCCTCAAGAAGATACTGCCGTTCATCATCGTCCACCCAGACGCAGCCGGGAGTCTGCCAGGCGGCGCGGAACCTTTCGTCCGTATCACCGAAGCAGCGCGGTATCCACATGGGATCCGTGGCCTCAATGTCAAAATGCAGCGTTCTGCTCCAGGGGCCGGAGCCGCCGAGGAATATATCGTCGTCCTCAATGTTTATCTGGCGTGTTGCGCAGTATTCATAAATATATCCTGCTCTTTTCAGAACCGGGTATTCGCTTTCATGCGCCTTATAATACTCCGTAATTATACGGTTTCTCTCGGTATTGAGCCGGAGATGCCTGTTTTTCCATTCTCTTTTCTTCTTTATGGCGGCAATTCTCTCCGATACCGGAACATCAAATGTCATAATTTTTACTTGCCTCACTTTCCACGGCAGCGTCCTGTCATATGGCAGGACGCTGCTTTTCTGCTGAAAGCCTTATTTCTCCAGTGCTGGCACCTGCTGCTGATAATTGAACACAGGGTTCGTTGCAAGGAACGCAAATTCCTTAAAGAAGCGCTCGTCCGGCTCCTCGTTGGGTATCGATCTCATGATGGCGTCCCAACGCTCGGCAAGCCCCGGCTTGAATTCGCTGTGCGTAAGGATATACAGATCCCCGCGCTTTATGCCGCGGATGACCCTTCTTCCGGCCTCCGTCGGGGAGCGTGTCACGGAATTGTCATATGCCGGGAGCGTATTGCTCTCCGTCGGCGCGGGCTTTTCGAGCTTCTCGCCCGTCAGCTCGGCCTGGACCTCCTCGGAATTGGCGCCAAGCTTCGTATCATGCGGGCCGGGGCAGAATACGCTCATGCCCACGTTGCTGCCGATAAGCGACGCCGCCAGGGATTCAGTAAGCGCCACAACAGCGCTCTTTGTTATATTGTATATATCGCACTTTGCCGTCGGCAAAAGGCCGGACATTGACGCCGTGCTGACAATATGCGCTTCCTCGCCGTGCTCGAGCATGTGCGGCAGAATGAGCTTTATGCCGTATATAACGCCCCAGAGGTTTACGTCAAGGCCTATCTCGATATCTCTGAACGATACCTCGTGAAGCGGCCCGGCCGTGCAGGTTATGCCGGCATTATTGACAAGCAGGTGGATATTTCCGAATTTATCCTCCGCTGCCTTAACGGCTTTTTCATACTGCTCAAGGCTGGAGGTATCAAGCTGGAGCCCGAGAACGGGCCAGCCGTTTTTCTCAAATTCGCTTACCGCCTGATCGAGCACGGACTGTCTCAGGTCGGCGATGACCACGTTCATGCCCTCGGCAGCGCAGGCCTTTGCAATGGCAAGGCCGAGTCCGCTGGCTCCGCCGGTGATAAACGCGGTTTTTCCCTTCAGATTTTCCATGGATGAGCTCCTTTCAAAATTTGCTGACTGCGGATCATTTACCGTCGGGCTTTCTGTCGGCCGTAACGAAATCAAGGTCCGCGCGGGCGCGGCCGAAGTATTCGCAGCCCTCCTCGAGCTCATAGAAGGAGGAGATGTGCGTGGGATCGTTTTCCGCGTTTCCGGCGGCAGCAAGGCGCTCCTTCTCGGGAAGCATATAGCTCTTCGTCTTTTCATAGCCGGAGTTTATCCACTTCATGGACTCCTCCTTATCCCAGAACGGCAGGATCAGGACAACGTCCTCCTCCAGGCCCTTTTTAAGCACATTCGCCAGGTCTATGGGATCCTGACCCTGCGCATGGACCGTTCTGAGCATGGCTATGGTCTTTTCGTTAACGTTATAGCCGGTATTTCTCAGGTTTTCGGGCCGGTGAAGCTCCGCCTCGCCGATATTGGAGTTTATGTTCCACGGACAGAGGACGGATGCGTGTCCGCCATAGGCCGGAAGCACCTCGGCATAGGACTCCATCAGGTTTATTACAGCCGCCTTGGCCGCGGAATAGGGCGCGGTATCGGGGCCGGGCTCCAGACCGCCGATGGACGATGTGGCAACGATGTGGAACTCCTCCTTCGGAGCGCCGAAGGTACCGCCGTAGGCTCTCAGCACACGGGGCACGAACGTAACCATTCCGTTCACGACCGCGTCGAAGCAGACGCTCACGACCCAGTCATAGTCGTCATATGTAGATGCCTCGGCGGGGCCGAAGGAGTTCACTCCGGCCGTCTGAAGAATGAGGTGCGGAGGTCCGCCGAAGACCTTCTCGATGGTATCCGCCGCCTCGGCATAGGCCTTTCTGTCCGTCAGATCAAAGCAGAGCGGCAGTACGTCGGCCGCGGAGCAGCCGGAATAGTCGATTATCTCGGATACGGCCTTATGCAGAGCGTCGGCGCGGACGTCCGCTATTACGATCTTCATACCCTCTCTGGCAAACACCTTAGCCTGTCCAAGACCGGCTCCGGATGCGCCGCCGGTGATAAAGCATATTTTTCCCGCAAAATTTTTCATGTTTATTTCCTTTCACGCAATCGCTTATTCGTTTATTCGGATCCGGGCAGACGGTTTTTGCCGTCTGCCCGCGATCCATGTATGGAGAAAAGGTTCAAGCAGGTTCGGGGTGCTTATTTCCACGACCAGTCGTTATAATAGGTGTTGAAATAAGGCACAAAGTATACGCCGTCAAGCTCATTGCTGTACGCTATGCCTCTCATGGGCTCGCAGATGGCGTACCACGCGGGCGCGGCCTCAAACAGCTCCGTCATTTCCTTTATAACGGCGGCTCTCTCGGCGGTGTCATGAATGGACATGACCTTTGCATTGAGCTCGAGGAAGCGGTTCTGACCGTCCTTGAGCCAGGCGCAGTCGGCAAGATGCGGAAGAACGGGGATCCAGCCGTTATAGTTCTGCGCGGCGGTATTCGTGGGCGCCTGAACGTCTCTTACATAGAGGTCATACTGGCTGGGATCGAGCGTGAGCGCATTAAAGGTAGCCTCATCATAGTTGACAATCTTGACCGTTACGCCGATCTCGCTCAGATTCTGCTGTATGACCTCGGCCATGGTAACGTAGTCCGAGGAGCCATTGGTAATAAGCGTTACGGTCTGGCCGGTGAGGCCCGCCTTATCGGCATATTCCTTAGCCTTGTCAACATTATAACCAACGGAGTAGCTCTCATTGAGATTCAGGCAGCTTTCGTCAAAGTCCGCTGCAGAATTCGAATTGGGCCAATCGCAGGGGGTTGCCTGTCCACTGTAGGCAAGGTTTACTATCTGCTGCTTATTTATCGCGTGGCAGACGGCCATGCGGGCGTCGACATTATTGAATATGTTGCCATCGGTAATATTGAACCAGATGGACGCCGCCATACGGCTCGGAAGAGTATCAACGGTGTATCCGGCAATATTCTTAACGTAGTCTACCTCCTGAAGAGGAACGCGGAGCGCAACGTCAACAGAACCGTTCTCCAGTGCGTTAACGCGCTGGGTATCCTCGTTCATGCACACGAACTTGAGATTTTTGATCTTCGGCTGCTCGCCCCAGTAGTTCTCGTTCGCGGTCATATAGAGGTGGCTGTTCACGACGTACTCGGACACGGTATACGGACCGGTTCCGACTGGGTTGGACGCGTAGGATACGGGATCGTAGGTTTCCTTATCCAGTATCTGCATTGTGCAGAAGTTGTTGTAATAGGAGAAGTCGAACTGCTTGAATACTATTTTAACGGTATATTCATCAACCTTTTCGCAGGCTTCCCAATCCAAATGCGGGAAATATGGATACTGTCCCTCGGTATTGCAGCAGAGATCGAGCGTAAACAGGACGTCATCCGCGTTGAAATCGCTGCCGTTGGAGAACTTTACTCCCTCGCGCAGATGGAAAAGCCACTCCGTATCCGAAAGCTCCTCCATGCCGGTCGCAAGGATCCAGCGTTTCTCGCCGGTCGTATAGTTATCATACAGAGGTTCGGCGTACATTCTTGAGACTGCCGTATAGTCGCCGTAGGCGGACTCATATGTAAAGTCCAGCGTACCGTAGTCCTGCGTGACCGCGACCGTAAGAGTATCCTTTTTGCCGCCTCCATCCGCCGTGCCGGTGGACGTGCTGCCATTGCTGCCGCCGTCGGGCGTCGTTTTGTTGTCGTCTTTGCCGCATGCGGCAAAGGAGAGTATCACTGCGATAATGCTCAGGATTGCGATTAACTTTTTCACGTTTATTCCTCCCGTACTTAATTTATTGTTTAATTTTATTACATGCAACAAAGTGGTTTTCCGCCTGCTCGATAAGGTGCTGCTGCTCAGTGCAGCTCTCGCAGGCGTAGGGACACCTGGCCATAAAGCGGCATCCCGGCTTCGGGTCTATGGGTGAGGTTATCTCGCCCTTCATGAGTATCCTGTTCTTTTTGTGATGCCTGTCCGGTATAGGTATCGCGGAAAGGAGCGCTTTTGTATAGGGATGCAGCGGATTTCTGAAAAGCTCGTCAGCCGGCGCTTTTTCCACCATCTGTCCGAGGTACATCACCATGATATCGTCGGAAATATACTTTACGACCGAGAGATCGTGCGTTACGAACATGTACGCAAGGTTCAGCTCCTCCTGAAGGTCCAGCATCAGATTTATTATCTGCGCCTGGATTGAAACATCCAGTGCGGAGACCGGCTCGTCGCATACGATAAACTTCGGCTTCAGCGCGAGCGCACGGGCAACACCGATGCGCTGGCGCCGGCCTCCGTCAAGCTCATGCGGATATGAGTTTTCAAATCTCTTCGCAAGGCCGACGGTGTCCATCAGCTTGACAGCCTCCGCCCTGCATTCACTTTTTGACAGCCTTCCCT
>CAKTED010000058.1 GCA_934546725.1 uncultured Oscillospiraceae bacterium
CAAGGGCAGGAATTATTTTCCCGCCCTTGCTTTTACAAAACATTCTCAATAGAAATGATAAATCCGAACACATTCCCTATTTGGAGAATGTAGTTCGGATTATCATTATTTGGTCCGAGTGACTGGAGTCGAACCAGCGGCCTCTTGAACCCCATTCAAGCGCGATACCAAACTTCGCCACACCCGGTTATTGAACTCAGCTTTGTTAATATAGCACGGTTTGCGTCAAAAAGCAAGAGTCAAATGCAAATTTTTTATTTTTTATTTTTCTGCGCCAATTATATGCCGGTATGATGCTCATATCGGTTGACAAACATCTTCGGCAATTGGTATTATAATAAATCAGGTGTGCTTTCATTCTGCCGCCTCGCAGAAAACACTTTTTAACGTATCAGGGAGAAATCATGCATGGCTGATATTCATATATATGGACGGAAAAGCTCCGTCTGCCTTTTCCTTGCGGCGCTGATGCTTTTTTTATGCGCATGCAGCGGAAGCAATGTCAAAACCGGCTCAGATGCCATCGTTAGCGGCGAAAACTCGCTTTCCGCTGCCGTTATATACGATTCCTCCCGCTCTGACGGCTCGTGGGAGGATACTCTCGCTTATCTCGGCCAGCCGCTCGTGCTCGCCGTCACCGCAGAGGGCGTGGACGTGTCCGGCGGCTGTGATATTTCAAGCTACGACCTTGTATATCTTGACTCCTCGCTCTCTCTTTCTGCGCACGCAGGCGACGTCAAGACTCAGGTGACCTCGCTTGTCTCCGCAGGCGGCACGGCAGTTCTCGCAAACGAGCTGTACTCTCTCTTCGACGCGGACTTCATCGGCGCTTACGGCTTTGAGAAGCTCAATGAGTTTCCGTATGGCATGACGGCGATAGACGCGGGGGAGGATCTCAGCCATATTCAGGAAATCATCAGTGATTTTTCCTTTCTCTATCAAAATTATCCGGAATTTTCATCCGACCTTTCCTCACGCGATTATGGCTACATGGCAGCCTGCTCCACGGCGCAGCCCATCATCGGCTACGGCGCGTATGCCCTTTACAGCGCGAATGATTACGGCGACGGCTGCGTCATTTTTACAAACCCGCTGCTGCCGAACGCCTTTTCCATCTCGGGCTTTTCCATGACGGCGCGCTCGGATGAGCAGGCCGCCTTTGCCAGCACAACGGCAAGCTGTAATCAGCTGCTCATAAACGCCTTTGCCGAATATGCCTTCATGAGGCGCTATGGCTACTCTCTTTCCCGCACCTTTGGCTGCTTTGGCGGCAGCAGCATGGCCTGGGAGCTGCATTATGAGGAAATAAGCGCGTTTGAGAACGGCTCGGCCATAATTTTCGGCGAGCTCTGCCGGGAATATGACCAGATACCGTCGTTTACGCTCATACGCAGCACATATAAATGGTTCCTGCGGCAGGAGAGCGTGAGCTATCTTCTCAACCGTTCCTCCGGCGGACACGAATACGAGATGGACTATAACGAGAGCGCATATTCCTCCGGCATGCACGTTGCCGAGGATGCCGACGGCGGAAGCCGCTGGCTCGCTCTGTCCGCGATAGATAGCGGCGGAAGCTACTTCGCCGATCATCCGGAATATGACTACCGCGCCGCGCCCGCCATATATGACCTTGACGGCGACGGTATCGTGGACATCGTCTGCGGCGGTATGGACGGCTCCCTGCAATTTTTCAGGGGCAAGGACTATTCCGACAGGCTTCACACCGATGCCCGCGCGGCTCTCAGTCTCGCGGACGGTTCGCCGCTCTCAGTTCCGTCGGGCTACTCCTCCCCCGTTATCCGCGATCTCGACGGCGACGGCATTGCGGACATCATATCCGGCTCGGCTGACGGCGGCGTATACCTCTTTCGCGGTCTCGGCGGGCTGAGCTTTGCTCCGGCGGAGCTTATCTGCCGCGTTGACGGCGGCGTTCAGGTCCTCCCCGCCTTTGGAGATGCGGACGGCGACGGCGCTGAGGAGCTCATTATCGGCACGGGCGACGGGCGCATCCTCACCGCCGCGCTCAACGGCGGCGAGCCCGCCGACATAAGCGCGAACGTCGAAAACCTTTCGGAGCTCGGCTCATGGCTCAGCCCGACCGTATACGACTATAACGGCGACGGCATCGCCGATCTCGTCATCGGCTGCTTTGACGGCTATATTGCTCTGCGCCTCGGCGACGGCAGCGGCGGCTTTACCGAGGGCGGATATATCTCCTGCTCCGAGAAAAACTATAAGGGCAACAATAACCTCAAGTTCGGCAACTACTGCTCTCCGCGTTTTTACGATCTTGACGGCGACGGCGCGGATGATCTCATCTGCGGCAGCCTTGAATACGGCATGGCCGTTCCGATAGACTCCGAATATTTTCCGTACTCAGAGGAGCTTGCAGAGCAGCTCGGGTACATGCAGGACAATCATTTTTACTGCGGCGCGCATTTTTACACGAACGCGTATGCCTCGCCCGGACGCGAGGACTTTGAGCTGAAGGCTCAGCTGGCGTCGCGCGATTTTTACGGGCTTGATTCCTCGCTCATCGGCGCAAATCAGCACACCTGGTATACCTCCACCGGCAGCAGCGCGCAGTCCTTCATAAGCCAGTGGAAAAACGGGATACACTGGAACTCGGGCTTCATAAGTGCCAACGCTGCAAGCATTTACCCGCATCAGAACGCTCAGAACGTCATAGCCCTGCCGTTTTTTCTTGAATACAACGGCAGCGAGAGCATCCTCATCCAGAATAATTCCACCGTGCTCTATACATCGGACGATTTCACCTCGCTCTCTGCCAGGTACGGCATGCCCGTGTGCATGTATTACCACTGCGACTTTGCCTACAGGTCCGAAGAAACGGCGCGCGGCTTTATCGAAAGCGCCGAGCGCTTCCGCCGCGAAAGCGGGTACAGCTTCGTCGGCGAGGATCAGCTCATGAAGGCAGGCGCGGCGGCGTATAATCTCACCGTCAGCGCCTCCGGCTCCGGCTCCGTGCTTACGCTCACGCCGGGTGAAAGAAGCCGCGGCGGCGCGCTTTATGACGAGGCCTTTCAAAAGGTCTGCGGCCTGCGGCTGCGCGTTTCGGAGCACTTTGACCCTTCGAGCATTCGCGTTTCGTCGAGCGTCGTCCGCCGCGACGGAAGAACGATATACCTTTCGCTTGACGGCGGAGCGACCGTTGACTTTTCCTCCGCCCCGGCCGACAGCCGCATTCTCAGCGTAAATACTCCGGCCGAAATAAGCCTGACGGATGGCGGCGCAAGCCTCGCCTTCTCCGAGCCCGGCATGATGGAGCTCATCGTTTCCGGCTCTGCCGAGGCCGTTTCCGACGGCTGGAGCCGCGAGGAGTTTGACGGAAAAACGCGCTTTGTAAAATTCGGCGAAGCCGAAACGCTTGAAATAAAATACTGATTGAAAAGAGGATACAGAGCAATATGAACTCAGCAGTATGCCTTCTTGATATCGCCGCAGAAGGGTGCGGCGGCAAAACGGCCGTTCGGGACGAATGGCGCAGCGTGACCTATAATGAGCTGCGCAATATCTCCCGCTCCATCGGCACGGCGCTTCTCCGCGCGGGCTCGCGGCGCAGGCCGGTCATAGTTTACCTGCCAAAGAGCATTTCCGCGCTCAGCTGCTTCATGGGCGCGATGTACGCGGGCTGCCCCTACGTCCCCGTAGACGCAAAAATACCAATGGCACGGCTTCAGAAGATAATCGAAAACCTCGCCCCCGGCCATATCATAACAAGTCCCGAGCTTGCGGCAAACCTTTCCGCCTGCTCCCTCGGCCGCGCCGCTGTGTGCCTGTATGATGAGCTCTGCGCCGCAGAGCCGGATGACACGCTCATTGACGCTTCTCTTGCCGCCGTTGCGGACATTGACCCCATCTACATCATGTACACCTCCGGCTCCACCGGTACGCCCAAGGGCGTGACGATACCGCATCGCGGCATCATAGACTACTCCGAGTGGGTCGTTTCCACCTTCGGCTACGGCGAGGAGACCGTAATGGCCTCGCAGGCTCCGTTCTATTTCGATAACTCCACCTTTGATATTTACGGCACTCTGCGCTGCATGGGCACGCTCGTCCTCATTCCGGACGCGCTGCTGCACTTCCCGCTCAAGCTGCCGGAGTTTCTTGCGGATAACGGGATAACCTCCATCTTCTGGGTGCCGACTGTCATGATAAACGTGGCAAACTCCGGCGCGCTCGGCTCCTGCTCGCTTCCGAAGCTGCGCGTTGTCGCCTTTGCCGGCGAGGTAATGCCAAACCTTCAGCTGAACGTATGGCGGCGCGCGCTGCCTGACTGCGTTTACGCCAATCTTTACGGCCCGACGGAGATAACGGACGTCTGCTGCTATTACATCGTTGACCGCCCGTTTGCCGATCACGAAACGCTGCCGATAGGCCGCGCCTGCCGCAACATGCGTCTGCTCATTCTGAACGAAAACAACGAGCAGGCTGCCGCAGGCGAGCAGGGCGAGCTCTGCATTCTCGGCTCCGGTCTGGCTCTCGGCTACTGGAACAGCCCCGAGATAACGGAAAAGGTCTTCGTACAGAATCCGCTCAACGGCGAGTATCACGAGCGGCTCTACCGCAGCGGCGACCTTGCATATGTAAACGAAGAGGGGCTCATAATCTTTCTTGGCCGCAAGGACGGTCAGGTCAAGGTGAAGGGCAACCGCATTGAGCTTGGCGAGGTGGAGGCCGCCGCGCGCTGCGTTCCCGGCGTGGAAAACGCCTGCGCGCTCTTTGACGGCGAAGCCCAGGCCATTGTTCTTTTCGTGGAGGCAGAGGAAACGCTCCCCTTCCGCCGCTTTAATCTGGAGCTGAAAAAATATATCCCCGCATATATGCTGCCCGGCAGGATGCACGTCATGCCGAAGCTGCCCTATACCGCAAACGGAAAAATTGACCGCGTCACTCTTCGCGGTAAAATGAAAGATGAGGCTTGATCCAAAATGAAACTTGAGGACATCATTTCCAAACTTGAAAGCTATATCAGCGAGCATTTCGACATCGGCGACGACCCGGACTATAACGCCGAGGTGGATCTTTTTGAGTACGGCTTTCTCGACTCCATGGGCGCGATGGAGGTCATAACCTTTATCGAGGAGGAGTTCGGCATTGAGATAACGCAGAAGGACATCGTCCTTTACCCGATGAATACCATAACCGAGATAGCGGACGTCGTTGCCGATAAGCTCGGCTGAACCGGCGGAGCTTTTTTCGAAAATGTGGTTTTTACAAATTGACATACTCCTGCGCATGCTTGCGGGAACGGTCGTACTGGCCGTTGCCTCAGGCATTGCCTCGCGCTTCGGGCGGCAGTCCGCCGTGCCGAAGTGGATACTGCTCTTTGACATTCTTATCCTTTTTTATGTTTCAAAGCGGCTGCTGGTATTTTACGCGGGCTATACGCTCGTAACGTTCGGCATTGCGCGCTTTATCCGGCTGGTAAAGCGCGGGCGCAAGCCGGTATTCGTGCTCTGCTGCCTTGCCTGCGCTGTTCCGCTGCTTTATACGCGCTCCACGGCTTACATGAGCTTCCTGCCAAAGGGGCTTACCATGGTCGGCATTGCGTACAACATGCTCAAGGCGATAGACGCCGTATACTTCAGCTATTATACCGATCGCAAAATACCTCTCATCACATACGCAAACTTCATGCTCTTCATCCCCGCTTTCACGGCCGGCCCCATATTCCGCTACCGCGACTTTGAAAAGAGCATGGCACGGCCAGAGCCGATAAGCTCCGCGCTTATCGAGCGCTGCGTAAAGCGCCTTATCCGAGGCATGTTCAAAAAGGCCGTGGCGGCCACCGTCGCCGCGCAGGTGTTCGATTTTCTGCTCTCCGGCGCGCAGCACTGGTACATAAGTCTGGCGCTCATGGCTCTGAGCTACCTTATCCTTTACCTCGACATGGCCGGATACGCAGACATGGCCATAGCGCTCGGCGGCTTCATGGGCATAAAGGTCCCGGAAAACTTCAAGCACCCTCTCAAGGCCGCGTCCTTCACACAGTTCTGGCGCAACTGGCACGTTTCTCTCAGCGACTGGATCCGCGAACACATCTTCGTTGTTCTGAACGGCAGAAAGCTGCGCCGCTGGCAGGCCGCGCTCATAGGCTTCGGCACGATGATGTTCATGAGCATGTGGCACGGCTTCTCCGCGCTGCTTGTGGCGGACGGCCTCTTCACCGGCTCGCTGCTCGCCATCGAAAACCTCTGCGGCATAACGACCGTCGACCGCCGCAAAACGTCGCGCGCGTATTACGTTTTCCGCTGCATACTGACGAACGTCATCTTTGCGTTCAACACGATGTTTTACACCATGAGCGCCGCGCAGCTTCTCTGGGCCATACGCGGCTTCATAACGCTTTAAGGAGGCGGAGAGATGAAAAAGATCGCTTCCTTTCTGAAAAACAACGTTTTCATCCTGGTTCTCGCCGGACTTCTCGTCGCATCCGATCTGCTGCTCACGGCATACAACCCCATGAAGTATTGCGACAGCATACATAAGGACGACTTTGAGCTTACACAGCTTAAGCACCCTGAAAGGGTATGGGACAGGGTCTTTTTCGGCAATTCCTCCGTCATATCAGGCTACCTTGAGGGCGAAAGCATCTCAGGATACGTCAATCTCGGCATGGATTACGGCATGGTAACGGACATACGGGACATGCTTGAGGGCGGATACATAAGCGTCGGCAGTGAGCTGGTCCTCGGCCTGAACTGGGACAGCATGTATGATGATATGGACACGGACCCGACCTATATCTGGCACAAAAAATGGTACGAGCCCTACTTCTACTTTGAGCGCGACAGGCTCAACCATCTTATCACGAACGGCGTTACCCGCCTCATGAACGGCTGGGGCTTCTTCTCCCATTATTATAAGGACCGCGACGCGAAGGAGGTCTACCACGGCAACATGACCGCCGAGGAGCTTGACGCGCGCATGACGCGGCTTTATGACCTTTTCTGGTCGAACGGGACCGGGATGTACGAGGAAAATCTTGCCGCGCTCGGAGATGTTTTTGACTTCTGCCGTGCAAACGGAATACGCGTCAGGGTCGTCTGGCTGCCGTGGAATCCCTCCGTTCCCATGAATGAGTGCGACATATACGTTCATGACCGCGCCGAAGAAATATGCGGCGAATACGGCGTGGAGTTTCACGACATGACGAACGCCCTGCCCGCCGGGTGCTTTTATGACACCGGCCACCTGAGCTATGAGACCGGCGCGCCGGTCTTCACGGAGGTAATAGACAAATGGCTGTTAAGCTGAAAAAATTCCGCGAAAGCGTACCCGGCAGGATACTCTCCGCGGTAATATACTTCATCATGCTCGCCCTCGTAATGATCTTCTTTACGGGCAAGGGGCTTTTTATCTACGAAGCGTTCTGACGGATATCATATCCACAGTCTGCGCTTTCGCTTTTCGCGGCGGTACTCGCCGGATATCTCAACGAGGATTATATCCTCGCCGATGCGCTTTATCCGCTCCCAGCCGATTATGTAATCGTCCTCCCTGCCGAATATGCCAAGTATGCGGCAGGGTCCCGGAACCACCAGCGCTATTATCCGCCCGTCCGCCACGTCGAGCAGAACGTCGTCCACATAGCCCATGCGGTGTCCGTTGCATACGTTTATGACCTCCTTGCAGCGAAGGTCCACTATCCGGCACTGCATATTTCACCCTCCCGGTGTTTCGGCGTCCGCAGCCTTCAGAGAGCTGCGGACGCTTTTTTTATCATCATATTCGCTGCGGGCGCGTTACATGCTTTTCCGTATCTGGTTTATCGCGTTTTTTTCAAGCCGTGAGACCTGCGCCTGGCTTATTCCGACCTCGGCCGAGACCTCCATCTGCGTTTTTCCCTCGTAGAAGCGCAGGGCAAGGATA
>CAKTED010000059.1 GCA_934546725.1 uncultured Oscillospiraceae bacterium
CAACCCCATTTTCGGTAAAAATATACTCCGGCCTGGTCGGGTCCTTTTCGATTTTGCGGCGAATGTTGGCCATGTTCACCCGCAGGATGCGGTTATCCCCGCAGGCGGCAGGACCCCATATTTTCCGGATAATATAGTCGTATGTAAGGACCTTGCCTGAATATTTACTCATAAGTGAAAGAATTTTATACTCGTTTGGCGTGAGCCTTACCCGCTCGCCGGACAGCGTTACGCAGCGCCGGTCATAGTCTATCCTCAGCTCTCCCGTCTCGAACGCTCCGCCGTCTCCGCCCTCGCGGGCATGATGCCGCAGCGCGGCGCGCATGCGCGCCATGAGCTCAGCTGTACCGAACGGCTTCGTTACATAATCGTCCGCGCCGAGGTCCAGCGCCTCAACGATATCCCGCTCGTGCCTGCGCGAGGATACGACTATCAGCGGCACCTGCGACCATTCGCGCAGGGCTTTGAGAAAGCGCAGGCCGTCCATATCCGGCAGCGCAAGCTCAAGCAGAACAATATCCGGACAATATGAATTTATCGCTTTAAATGCAGCTTCTCCGTCATGTACCGTCCGGATCCCGTACCCGCAGGCCGTAAGCGCCGAGCCGATCAGGCTGCACGACGCCGCATCTCCGTCAATTATAAGAGCTCTGAGCTTTACGGACATGCCCCTCACCTCCAATCGATAACGTTCCTCCTGTCGCAGTCCAGGCCTTCGCCCGACAGGCTTATTATATCCGCGACGGGGATTTTTTTCAAGTCCGAACGCAGTGCTCCGCGCCTCAGGCTCTGCCGTCTTTCAGAGGGAGCGAAGCGACCGAAGAATCCCCCGGTTGGTTCTGCCATTGTAACACCCCCATCCATCCTCTGCACTAACACCCCGCCGCACACTTCAGCCTTCAGAACTTGACATTTTTCCGTCTTTTTCTTATACTTGTTAATTGTGCAAACGCTTATGTTCTTAAGGGTAAGGAGAATGGAATTGGAAAGAGAATCATTCAAATCGCGGCTCGGCTTTCTGCTTGTAAGCGCGGGCTGCGCCGTCGGCATAGGCAACGTATGGCGCTTCCCCTATGTCGTGGGAGAAAACGGCGGAGGACTTTTCGTACTTATTTACCTTGTGTGTCTCGTAGTCCTCGGTCTGCCTGTGCTCACGATGGAGCTTGCCGTTGGCCGCGCGAGCCGCAAAAGCGCCGTGCAGGCCTATAAGGCGCTCGAAAAGCCGGGCTCAAAGTGGCACATTCACGGCTGGTTCGCCATCCTCGGCTGCTATCTGCTCATGATGTACTACACCACCGTATCCGGCTGGATGCTGGACTACTTCTTCAAGTTTGCCACCGGCACGTTCACTCACGGCATGAGCGCCGAGGCGAGCGGACAGGTTTTTTCCGACATGCTTGCAAGCCCCGGTGAAATGGGTCTCTGGATGGCGATAACCGTTATCGCGGGCGTGCTGATATGCAGCGTCGGCGTGCGCAAGGGCCTTGAGCGCGTGAGCAAGATAATGATGAGTGCTCTCTTTATCCTCATCCTCGTTCTGGCCATACACAGCTTCACGCTTTCCGGCGCGAAGGAGGGCATAAGCTTCTACCTCGTTCCGGACATTGAGACCGTTAAGTCTGTCGGCCTCGGCAAGGTCATTGCGGCTGCAATGAACCAGTCGTTCTTCACTCTCAGCCTCGGCATAGCGGCAATGGAGATATTCGGCAGCTACATGAGCCGCGATAACACTCTGCTCGGCGAAGGCGCGCGCATCTGCGGGCTCGACACCTTCGTTGCCATCGCGGCGGGCCTCATCATCTTCCCCGCCTGCTTCAGCTACGGTGTCGAGGTCTCCGCAGGCCCCAGTCTCATCTTCCTCACGCTGCCGAACGTCTTTACCAACATGTCCGGCGGACGCGTATGGGGCTCGCTGTTTTTCCTCTTCATGACCTTTGCCTCGTTCTCCACCGTTATCGCCGTTATTGAGAACATCATGTCCTCCTGCATGGACAACTTCGGCTGGAGCCGCAAAAAGGCCGCGCTCATAAACGGCGTGATAATCCTCATCGCCAGCGTTCCCTGCGTGCTGGGCTACAACGTTCTTTCCGGCTTCCACCCCATCGGCGGGCGCGATATTCTTGACAGCGAGGACTTCCTTGTAAGCAACATTCTGCTGCCGCTCGGCTCGCTCGTCTACCTTCTTTTCTGCGTTACCCGCTGGGGCTGGGGCTTCAAAAACTACCAGGCCGAGGCAAACGCGGGCAGCGGACTGAAGGTCGCTTCATGGATGAAGTGGCTTTTCATGATCGTTCTGCCCATTATGATCCTTGTGATCTTCATAGTCGGTCTCATCGGCTGAGTTTCCCGGGCAATTACCGCAAAAAATATCCCGAGGCGCATTTTATCTGCGCCTCGGGATATTTTTTATTTCGTTATTCCGCTCACATTGGCGCGAACGAAGTCGACGAACTCCATCGTCTGCGGTGATGGGTCCTCCTTTTTCCACGCCATGACGATATTGCAGCCATGCCCGCTCTCCACCGGGATAAACGCCGTATCCGGCGAATATATGCCGTCCGTTATGACCTTGCCATCCACGGTAAAGCCCGTTTCGTGCGATATCATGGAGGACATGAGGATATATGAGCTGACGTACCTTATGTCCGCAGGGACAACGCCGTGGTCGCGGCAGATGAGCATTGCCCAGTCGCGCTGAGTCGTCGTTTCGACTATTAACGTTTTCCCGGACAGAATGCTCAGTCCACCCTCGCCCGCAGCCCTTTCCTCCCAGCCGTCCGGTATTACGAAATACGCCGGGAACGCGCATATGGGAATGCTTTCAAACTCCGGGCACGGGTCAAGATCAAAGGAGAGCGTGAAAATAACATCCAGCTCATCGCACAGGGTCTTGTTGCGAAGCTCATAGTAATTGAACCGCTCCTCGACGACCGGCGCATTGGCATGCTCGCGCGAAAAGTCGCTTATCTGCCCTCTTGCCGCGTTCATGGTGTCGAGCCGGTTGAGTATGCCTATGCGGATCCTGTCCGGCCCTGCGGGTCTTGCGTTGCATATCTCCTCCACCGACACGCGGAAGCGGTGGTATACGATCTCAAAGCGGGCATAAAGCTCCTCGCCGCGCGGAGTAAGCACGGCGCCCCGGTTCGTCCTCTCGAAAAGCTGAAAGCCGCAGTATTTTTCCATTCTTGCTATCCAGTTGCTTACGGACGACTGGCTCGTATACAGCTCCTTCGCCGCCTTTGAAATATTCTGGCAGCGCGCGACCGAAAGAAAAACCTCGATCTGGCGCATGTTTATTTCTGCCATTTATCACAGCCCTCCCGAATATGTTCCAGAACTCACTGCCTCAAAACCCTCTTTTTCGTCTATTATAACAGATTTAAACCCGATTTAACAAGCCAGAAATCAGGTATCTTTTTTCGATATATCTGCATATATTGACGATTTTGCACTTTTAAGCTACCATAAAAATAAAACTATGATATGGGGAGGAGACTGTCGTGTCAAACGCGACCGTAACCAATATCCAGGGCTATTCCATCCACGACGGTCCCGGCATCCGCACCGTAGTGTTTCTCAAGGGATGTCCCCTGCGCTGCAAATGGTGCGCAAATCCCGAAAACCTTGAAGCGCAGATCCAGATCGGTTTTCTGAGCAATCTCTGCACTGGCTGCGGCAGATGCGCGAAGGCCTGTCCCAACGGGGCCATACTCTCCGGACCGGACAGACGTATTGACCGTGAAAAATGCAAACGCTGCGGCGCATGCGTAAAGGCCTGCTTTTACGGCGCGCTTGTAAGCTACGGCGAGGAGCGCAGCGCCGAGGACGTGTTTAATAAGGTACGCCGCGACAAAATGTTCTACGAGACCTCGGGCGGAGGCGTGACCGTTTCCGGCGGCGAGCCGCTTACTCACGCGGCCTTTGTGGCCGAGCTTTTCGAGCTGTGCCACAAAGACGGGATAAACACCTGCGTTGAGACCTGCGGCTGCGTTTCCGACGATGCCATGGCTCTCGCAGCGCCGCTTACGGATACGTTTTACTTTGATCTCAAGATCATGGATCCCGAAAAGCACAGAAAATATACCGGCATGGATAACGCGCAGATACTGAGAAACGCCCGCCGGCTTGCTGCTCAGGGCGCGAACATACTGTTTCGCCAGCCGATAATCCCCGGAATAAACAGCGGAGAGGACAATGTCCGCGCCTCGGCCGAATTTATCAGAAGCCTTGGCCGCAGCGACATCGCCATCCAGCTCATGCCGTATCACCGCATGGGAAGCGCAAAATACGCCGCGCTTGACAGGCCCTATGAGCTTGAAGAGCTTAAGATAATGCCCGCCGCTGAGGTTGACGCCATTGCGGCGCTTTATAATGACCTTGGGGTTCAGTGCAGCGTATCTCGCTGATCGTTAAAATTTCGCAGCAGCGTGCTGCGCAGCATATAAGGAGGAAAAGATATGTACGAAATCGATCATTCTCTTCTGGCAAGGATAGACGAGCTTGATCTGAGTGAGCGCAACAAGGCATGGCGCAAGGCCATGAAGGCCGCTCCCTGGAGAGTCTACGTTGACCGCGAGCGTCTTACCGTAGAGTCCTGGAAGGAGACTGAGGGCGAGGATCTTGAGATTCGCCTTGCAAAAATGCTCAAGAAGGTCATGGACAATGTCCCGATAAAGATCCATGAGTTCGACGAGATCGTGGGTCGCCCCACCACCGGCGTTATCGGCTGCCAGACCGCCATCAACGTCTGCGGCGACTATATTCACGACATTTGGAACGACGACGGTATCATCGGCGTTACGCTCGATGCCTCCGCCGTTCTCAATAAGGAAGAGCTTGAGGTTCTCAGAGAGGCTGTCCGCATTTTTGAGCCCATCTGCATGCCCAGCAACACCTATGCCGCATGGCGCGAGCTTGTCGGAACCTGGGCGGAGGACGCCGAGGCTGCAAAGCTCAAGGATCCCGGGCTTCAGAACGGCATCACCGGTCAAAGCACATCTTCTCTTTACTTTGACAAGATCCTCAAGGTTGGCCTGAAGAAGTACATTGAGGAGTGCCAGGAGCACATTGATAACTACATAGCCGATCACGGCACCGACGTAAACAAGGTCTATTTCTGGCGCGCAGCCATCATCTGCCTCCAGGCTACGATCGATCATTCCCACCGTTACGCCGCCCTTGCGCGGCAGATGGCCGCCGATACCACCGACGAGGCTGAGAAGGCTCGCCTTATCCGCATTGCGGAAACCTGCGAGTACGTTCCCGAGAACGCCCCCCGCACCTTCCACGAGGCGCTTCAGTGCATGGAGATGTGCTCTCTTGCAAAGATGTTTGAAAACCCGATGCAGAATAACAGCCACTGGGCCCGTGCTGACCAGTATCTTTACCCCTTCTTCAAGCAGGACCTTGCAAACGGCGTTCCGCTTGAGAGCATCGCAAGCGACCTTGCCGATATGATCGGCCGCTGGGGCACTCAGACCTTCGTATCCGACGATATGAACAAGGAGACCCACCAGATAAACTTCGGCATCAACAACATCATGGTCGGCGGTTTGGGACAGGATCACAGCGATATGAGCAACGAGCTGAGCTATCTCATTCTTCACGTTGTCGCTCTGCTGAAGCTCTCCTCCCCCACCGTAGGCCTGCGCTGGAACAGCCAGACGCCCGAGTGGCTCATGAACAAGGCCATCCGTACCAATATGGACACTCGCGGCGGTATCCCCCTGTTCCAGAACGATGAGATCATGATAAAGCGCTATATTGACTATGGCATTCCCTATGAGGAGGCCTGCGAGTGGCGCGGTCTCGGCTGCGTTTATCCCTGCCTGCCCAACCGTGCGGAGCACTACGGCGCCGAGGGCGTGGCGGCGTTCAACATGGGCGGTCTGCTTCACGTAACGCTTCACAACGGCGTTGACATCAACGGCAGAACTACCGGACTTCAGACCGGCGACCCGAGAAGCTTCAAGACCTTCGAGGAGCTTTACGACGCTTTCTTCAGGCAGCACAAATTCTTCTGCTACCGTATTTTCTGGCTCGGCGCGGTCGCCCGTGACATCTGCCATGAGTACACCCGCACCCCGCTGCTCTCCATCCTCGGCATAGACGCCAGCATGGATCTCGGCCAGGATCTCACGAAGGCAGACCCCGATCACTCCATGTTCGGTATTTCGGATCGTGCCATCATCGACGTTGCAGACAGCTTCGTAGCCGTAAAGCACCTCGTTTATGACGACAAGGTACTCACCATGGACGAGCTCATGACGGCGCTTGACAGCAACTTCGCCGGAGAAAGAGGCGAGGAGATACGTCAGCTCTGCCTTCATCAGCCCAAGTACGGCAACGATAACGAGGAAGCAGACGCAATGGTAAGGCGCGTGAGCGACGAGTCCGCAAGGATCATCTACGCCTACGATAACGCCCCCTTCCGCAACATGATAATTTCCCGCGAGGGTCTTGCATGGCATTACTTCGGCGGTCTCGGCGCAGGCGCTCTGCCCGACGGCAGACCCGCTCTCGAGCCTCTGAACGACGGTTCTCTCTCCCCCATGCGCGGCGCGGACAAAAACGGCCCCACCGCTGTTCTCCGCAGCGCGATGTCCTCCGGATACAGCGACGTATGCTGCTCCGCCGTTCTCAACCAGAAGTTCAACTCCTCCCTGCTCAGAAGCCAGGAGAGCATTGACAAGCTCGTGGCCTATACCAACGCCTTCATGAAAAACGGCGGTACCCACATCCAGTACAACATTCTTGACACCGAGCAGCTCAAGGACGCGAAGGCCCACCCCGAGAAGTATCCCGACCTCATCGTTCGCATCGGCGGCTTCTCCGCATACTTCGTCCAGCTCTCTTCCGGCATCCAGGACGACGTTATTTACAGAAGCGAGTTTGAGCTCTGATATCACCCCACCCGATAGTATTGACGCCGAGAAATCGACGTCTGCACTATAAACCCAATCACAAATCACAAGATATGGAGGAACAAACCAAATGAAGAAAACCATCGCAATTTGCCTGGCCATAGTTATGTGCCTGGCCATGTTCGCCGGCTGCGGCTCCAATTCTGATAACGGCACTACCGGAGGAGAAGCAAAAACCGCGCCTGCGGTCGATATCAACAACAATGCCGAGTGCAAGATGGCCTACATTCCCATGGGCGCAGGCCAGGAGGACTATGCAGTTATCCTCAAGGGCATGCAGGAAGCCATTGGCCTTTATCCCAATGTAAATCTTCTCACCTGCGATCCCGGCTTCAACCCCACCAACCAGATCGATATGATGAAGGAATATATCAACCAGGGTGTTGACGTTATCTTCATCAATGCCATGGACGCAAACGCTCTTAACAGCACCATCACCGAGGCTGAGGAGGCCGGCATCGCCGTCATCTCCATCAACAACGGCGTTGAGGGCAACCACACCGCTCACATTCAGAACACTACCTATGACGCAGGCTATGAGGCTGCAAAGTACATCTCCACCATAGCTCCCCAAGGCGCAAAGGTCGTCATTCTCGACGTTGCCGCCGAGCTGAAGGCTACCTGCACCATGGGTCAGGGCTTTGAGGCTTATGTGACTGAGAACCCCGGCTCCTTCGAAATTCTCGAGGACTACGCTCAGTCCATCACCTCCATCGAGGTCGGCTATCAGGCCGCTTCCGAGACGCTGGCGAAGTATGACGACGTAGACGTTTTCTACTGCGTAAACGACAACACCGCCATTGGTGCCGCTCAGGCTATCGCCGCTGCCGGACTCGA
>CAKTED010000060.1 GCA_934546725.1 uncultured Oscillospiraceae bacterium
GATTTTGCCAGCACCCTTTTTGTTTTATATCACCATATAAAGCTCTTCGTTACGTCAGGAGGACATATGAATAAAAAGCAGTTTCTTGAATGCGGCAAAATAGTCAATACCCACGGCATACGCGGTGAGGTAAAGATCCAGCCGTGGTGCGATTCCCCCGAGTTCCTAAGGAAGTTCAAAACACTTTATATCGGCGATGACGCGCTGACCGTAAAATCCTCACGCGTTCATAAGGACTGCGTGATAGTGCTTTTTGACGGCGTGGACGATGTGAACGATGCCATGCGCCTCAAAAACAGAGTCGTCTGCATAAACCGGGACGATGCGCACCTGCCAGAGGGCAGCTGGTTCATTCAGGATATAATCGGTCTTCCGGTTTTCGATGAGGCCCGCGGTGAGATAGGCGTGCTAAAAGAGGTCATGGACATGCCGTCAGGTGACATTTACGTCGTTCTCTCTCCCGGCGGCGAAGAGCATCTTATCCCCGGCGTTCCCGATTTCATCAAAAGCATTGATCCCGAAAACGGCCGTATTACCGTATCCCTTATTGAAGGAATGTAAAATATGTTAGCATTAACTATTGATATAATGACGCTTTTCCCCGATACCGTTTCTGCCGTCCTGCACGACAGCATTATCGGCAAGGCGCAGGAAAACGGTATCGTAAAAATAAACTGCCACCAGATAAGAGACTATACCACCAATCGCCAGAAGCAGGTGGACGACTATCCTTACGGCGGAGGAATGGGCATGGTCATGCAGATCCAGCCGCTTTTTGACTGCTGGAAGCATATATGTGACGAGGCTCAGGAGCGGGTACACACGATATACATGAGCCCGCAGGGGCACGTATTTCGTCAGGAGGATGCAAAGCGCCTCAAGCGGGACTATGATCGCTTCATTCTTGTCTGCGGGCACTACGAGGGCATAGACGAACGCTTCATCGAGCAGTGCGTGGACGAGGAAATTTCAATCGGCGACTTTGTGCTGACCGGCGGCGAGATACCGGCCATGGCCATAGCGGACTCCGTGTGCCGTCTGATACCCGGCGTTCTTGCCGATGAGGACTGCTTTACCGACGAAAGCCATTGGAACGGACTCCTTGAGTATCCGCAGTATTCGCGGCCCGTTGAGTTCAACGGCAGCCGGGTGCCCGACGTTCTGCTCTCCGGCCACCATGCCAATATCGCCAGATGGCGGCGGCGCGAGGCCATAAGGCGCACGCTGATAAAGCGTCCGGATATGATGGATAAGGCGCCGCTTGATAAAAACGACGCAAAAATGCTCCGCGAAATAAAGCAGGAGCTGAATATGGATGAATAATCATTGCCCCCGGCATCGGACATCCGATACTCCGGGGGCAATGCATTTTTCCTTATCTGAGACCGGTAACCTTAACCTTATCATCCTCCGCCGTTACGGAAATATATCTGAACGGTTCTTTATAATTTGCAATGATAAGCTCGGTTATCGCATCCTCCACCTCGCGCTGGATCGTGCGGCGAAGATTACGCGCGCCGTAAGTTGCCGAGTAGGATTTTTTTACAAGGTATGCAAGGAGCGCGTCATCATAGCCAAGCGTATATCCCTTCTCGAGCATGCTGTCATGCAGCTCAGTCATCATGATATTCGCAATGCCCTTGAAGTTATCCTCGCTGAGCTGGTTGAAATATACGATCTCGTCAATACGATTGATAAACTCGGGTCTCAGGAAGTCGTTAAGCGCCTTTATCGCCTTTTCCCTTCCCTGCTCATTGACCGTCTGGTTAAAGCCGACGGAGCCGCTGCCGCGCTTATCGCTGCCCGCATTGGTGGTCATGACGATGATAGTATTCGCAAAGTTTACGGTTCGGCCGTGAGCATCGGTTATCCGTCCGTCGTCAAGGATCTGAAGCAGAATGTTCATGACGTCAGGATGCGCCTTTTCGATCTCGTCAAAAAGGATAACGGAATACGGCTTGCGTCTGATCTTCTCCGTAAGCTGCCCGGCCTCATCATAGCCGACATATCCCGGAGGGGAACCGATTATTCTTGAAACCGCGTGCTTTTCCATGAACTCGGACATATCAAGCCTTATCAGAGACTCCGGCGTGCTGAACATATCCTCCGCAAGGCGCTTTACCAGCTCTGTTTTGCCAACGCCGGTAGAACCGACAAATATGAACGAAACCGGTTTGCGCTTCGCTGAAATTCCCACTCTGTTGCGCTTTATCGCGGAGCAGACAACGCGTATGGCCTCATCCTGACCCACGATATGCTGCTTGAGCCGCTCGTCGAGCTTTGCAAGCCGTTCAAACTCGTCCTCGCGTATGCTGCTGGCAGGAATTTTGGTCCACAGCTCTATTACCCTCGCCAGGGCGTCAAGCGTCAGCTCGGGATACCCTGCGGAATTAAGGTCCGTAAGCTCCTGCTCAAGCTTTATCTGCGAGCTGCGGATCTCGGCAAGGCGCGCAAAATCCTCCTCGCTTTCACTGTTTGCGGCAAGAAGCATCTCCCGTTCCTTATCGAGATCCTCCTTCTCCTTTTGCAGGTCAGCCATCTTCGCAAGGTTTTTGTTGCGAAGATTGATGTCGGAGCAGGCCTCGTCAATAAGGTCTATGGCCTTATCTGGAAGATAGCGGTCGGTTATGTATCGCTCCGAGAGGATAACTGCCTGACGCGCCATCTCGTCGGATATCTTCACCATGTGGAAGCCCTCATAATATCCGGCAATGCCCTTAATGATCTCCACCGTCTCGTCTATGGAAGGTTCGTTTACGGTCACGGGCTGGAAGCGGCGCTCAAGCGCGGCATCCTTTTCAATATTTTTGCGGTACTCGTTAAACGTCGTTGCGCCGATAACCTGAATCTCTCCGCGAGAAAGCGCAGGCTTGAGAATATTGGCCGCGTTCATCGAACCCTCGGCATCTCCCGCGCCGACAATGCTGTGGACCTCATCGATCACAAGGATTATATTGCCCTGCTTTTTGATCTCCTCAATGAGCCCCTTCATGCGGCTTTCAAACTGACCTCTGAACTGTGTTCCGGCCACAAGCGCCGTGAGGTCGAGCATATATACCTCTTTATCCCGCAGCTTATAGGGAACGTCTCCATCCACTATCTTCTGCGCAAGTCCTTCGGCAATGGCCGTTTTGCCAACGCCGGGCTCGCCGATAAGGCAGGGATTATTTTTCTGTCTGCGGTTAAGGATCTGAATAACTCTTTCAAGCTCTTCCTTACGCCCGACAATTTTATCAAGCTTTCCGTCAAGCGCCTTCTGCGTAAGAGATATACAGTAGTTCTCCAGAAATTTGCGTTTCTGACCTCTGCCCGAGGCAGGCGTTTTTTCGCGCTCACCGCTGTCGCGTCCCGGACGCTGAGGCTCCTGCGGAGCATTATTGCCGGGGTTCTGAGCGCTGCCGAAGAGCTTGTTCAAAAACGGGAAGGTTGCGGTCTTGCCGTTTTCGTCATCGCTGCCGTCAGAGCTGGGAATATCTTCCCCGCCGCCAAAGGCTTCCATCATTTCCTTCGAGATACCTTCAAGCTCTTCGTCGGAAATGCCCATGTTGTTCATCATATCGTTAACGGGCTTTATGCCAAGATCCTTGGCGCATTTGAGGCAAAGCCCCTCGTTCACGGTCTGTCCGTTCTCTATTTTGGTGATAAAGACTACCGCTACATTTTTTTTGCATCTTGAACAAAGTACAGGTTGCATAACTGATTCTCCTTTCGCCGTTGAATTTCGGCGCTGTAACGCGATTATTGGAAATTTCCGCAAAATACATGCGAAAAAGCATATTTTTCGTTTCAGTAAAGCATCGGAGCTTTACTTTTCTGCCTGTCCGTCATTTTTCAGCAGACGGGCAAATTTTATTATATAGCTTACAAACGCAAGAAGCATGACCGCTATGGCAAAGGCTATCATCGCAAGGGCGACATTGTGCGGGATACTTCTGAACAGCATGAGTATAACACATATCGCGAAAAATACAACAGTAGAACATTTGCCAAAATAGTTCGACGGCGGCATTTCTTCAAATTTATTGTACAGAAACATTCCGCCGAGACCCATAAGGCATTCCTTTATAACGAGGATAATAACAGCCCAGACGGGAATGACATTATCTATCGTTATGCAGACGATGACGGACATCGTCATAAGCTTGTCGCCGAGCGGATCAAGTATCCGGCCAAGATTTGTGGTCTGGTTGCATTTTCGCGCTATCTTTCCGTCAAGTACGTCGGTTATGGACGCGATCGCATATATCGCGGCTGCATAAACATTGCTGTATTCCGCGCCGCTGAAATAGACAAGGATGAAAACCGGCACGAGACATATTCTGATTACCGACAGCATATTGGGTACATTCATTTTCCGCACCTGCCCTTATGGTGTTATTTTGTACTTCTCAGAATCCGAAGAATTTTGCGACAAGGTTGTGCTCCATCATCCACTCGAGAATGATGGTCTTATTTATAACGGTTTCGTTTATGAGGAAGCCCATATAGCGCATTACCCATGCTATCGTAAACGCGAAAATGAGCCCCTTTGCAACGCCGAAGGCAGTTCCAAGAATATCGTTTACGAGCTCAAGCCCCGGCAGCTTGAACGCAAGGTTCAAAATATTGGCCAATACCGTGAAGACTATAACGATCAGCAGAAAAACTATCACGGCAGTAAGAACATAGGCTATCTTGCTGCACAGCGAATCCACAAGCGCCTCTCGAAGCGCCTGACCCGTCTGAGTAACCTTCTGCGATATCTCGTCTGCAATATTCTGCGCCGCGCTTTTGATTATGCCAATATTGCCGAGAGCGTCATATGTCACCTCGTATACGTCGTTCTCCTTATTCTCCTTTGCGGCGTTATCCTTTGCCTCATCCACCGCGCCGTCAACTATTCCGCTTACAAACGGCTTCATAACGGACGTGAACTCCTGCGAATATGTATTGGCCACAAGCTGAGCGCCGTAAAACGCTATGATAAGCGCCACTATTCCGCTTATGCCCAGTATGAAGCCCTTGCGGTATCCGCTCCAACCGCAGAACGCGATAATGGCAATAAGGACAAGGTCAAGTATTATGCTCATCAATTACCTTCCTTTCATAAAAGCGACGACAGGGTCAGAAGCTGTATTCATCCGCTCTGTAACCCGAGATCGCAAGCAGCTTTCCGTTTGCGCAGGCAAGAGCCCGTTCCACACCGGCCGCATCTTCAATAACACCGAGCTCCTCAAGAGACGAATTGTACAGGACCACCTTATCCGAATATACGATCGCAAGGTATTTTCCGCGCACGCTGAGCGACTTGACATCGGAATTTATCTCCACGCTGCCGATCGTATTTCCATTGGGATCCACGGTTACGACTTTGCCGCTTCCGCCGGTGCTGTACCTTCCGAGCACAAAAACGGCAAATCCGCTTCCGCTGAGAGAATAATCCCTCAGGTACATCCCTTCAAAGGAATACTCTGAATTATATTCGCACTTTCCGTTTACGAACACGGCTTTATTGGCGGATACCGCGCAAATGCGGTTTTCCGCTATATAGTCAAGGTCAAAGCATATCTCATCTTCGATTTCGCAGCTTCCCTGCTCCTCTTCGCTCCCGAAGGAATAGGCCACCGCCCGGCTGCCGTTTTCGTTCACCGTAAGCGCGGCCATACCGGTGTTTGACGGCGCTATCGCCGCATCCATCAGATAGCCGGAGCCGGAATACCATTTGTATATCGCCTTTGCGCTTTTGTCATAAACGGTGACCAGTCCCTTGTATCCCGATTCCTCGCCTGATACCGCGCAGTACCCGCTGTCATTCATGCTGGCGGATATTATGGCGGATTTTCCGTCGAGCGTGGTAGTCTTATTTTCGGAATTTATTATCATGGCCTCGCTGCCGCCCTGGTTCCATATTATCGCGCTGTCCTTTCCGACCGAAATGGCAGGCTGGCTGAAGGCCATAGTACCGTTGTTTACAAGCTTGCCCGAGGAATCGAAGAGCTGAAATTCGGATCTCGACGCGACTATCATTCCGCCGTTCATCTCTTCAAAAACATTATCGGAATACGCCTCAAAGCTGAACTTTTCCTCTTCAACGCGCTCTCCCGAAAAAATGGATGAAAAGAAATTTGAAACGGCGTTGCCGCCCGGCCTTTGCATGCCGATTATCGCTGCGGCAACTGTGCCGACTATTGCGATACATAGTAGTCCTGCCGCCAGCCGTGCCGCAGGATGCCTTCTTTTTTTACGGGCATTTTCCTGCCCGTCTGTTGGATTATTTTTCATTTGAGCATCATATTCCCCGCTTCACCGTCGTACCACACGCCGGTCATATACAGTCCCTGCGCCGGAGCGGTAGGCCCTGCAAGACATCTGTCTCCATTTTCAAGTATCGTCGGGATATCCTCCGGCCTGAGCTTTCCAAGTGACGCAAAAACAGCCGTCCCTACCATTGCTCTGACCATATTGTACAGAAAGCCGTCCGCGCACACTCTGAGACTTATAATATCTCCCTGCCGCTCGACATCGAACCAGTATATGGTCCTGACGGTGCTTTTAACGTCCGTTCCGACAGAGCGCACCGCGGAAAAATCATGTGTGCCGATAAACTGAGCCGCAGCAGCCGCCATGATCCCGGCGTCAAGCGCAGACGGGTGGAACCACACGCGCTTATCGAGAAAGGGATCCCGGATATTTGAATTATGGATATAATATGTGTATTCCTTTTTCACGCACGAGAGAATGGCGTTGAAATCCGGCTCCTCCTCAACGGCGTCGCTTACCGCCATATCGCCCGGCAGCTGCGCATTCATGGCGAGAGGCAGCCTGTCCACCGGTATTCTTGCCTCCGTCCTGAAGTTGGCGCAGTAGCGCAGCGCATGGACCCCGGCGTCGGTACGTCCGCAGCCGGTAACCTTTACGCGTTCCTTGAGGATGCGGCCAAGCGCTTCCTCGACTGTCTGCTGAACGGTAATGTCCCGATCCTGCCTCTGCCAGCCGTGGTAATTCGTACCGTCATAGCGCAGCCTTATTGCAATATTACGCATTTATACTCCAAATTTTCTGAGCAGACACACGGCTACAACAAGCGCCGCGCCCACAGCGGCAGCCACAGCGTCTATCATGCCGTATTTCAGCTGCTTCATTTTTGTTCTGCCCGTTCCGCCGTTATAGCAGCGGCTTTCCATGGCGGTAGCCAGCTCATCTGCCCTTCTGAACGCGCTTATGAAGAGAGGTATAAGCAGCGGCAGCAGAGCCTTTGCCTTTTTTATGAGGCCGCCCGTCTCGAAATCCGCGCCTCTTGCCTTCTGCGCGCTCATGATCTTATCCGTTTCCTCTATGAGCGTGGGAATGAATCTGAGCGCTATGCTCATCATCATCGCAAGCTCGTGGACGGGTACTCTGAGCTTTTTGAGCGGCCCAAGCAGGCTTTCAATGGCATCGGTAAGCTGCATGGGTGCAGTGGTATACGTCAGCATGAAGGTTCCGGTAACGAGCATTACGATGCGCAGCATCATGAATATTGCCGAGCGAATGCCCTCGCGCGTTATTTTGAATATCCAGAAGCTCACGAGCACCTCGCCCGAGGTGTAAAAAAGGTTCAGTATCGCCGTTATCAGGATCACGATAAAAAGAGGCTTCAGTCCGCTGAGCAGCGCCGTGGGGCTGATTTTTGATCCGGCTACGC
>CAKTED010000061.1 GCA_934546725.1 uncultured Oscillospiraceae bacterium
GGGGCGGAGCAGTACGTTGTCGTTACCATGGTGGAACCAACCGTGGGATTCTTCGGTCGCCTGCGGCTCCCTCTGAATGACGTGCGTGGTGGAGGTGCGCAGCGGGGTGCTGTGACGGTTGACAGGGGGGGCAGGCATAGTGGACGCGGCAGGGTCAAAGCCTGTTCCATAATCCTCGTGCAGCGGAAACCTCAAAGTCGGTGACAGAGCGGCGAATACTTTACAAATTGTGGAGCAGAAGATATAATAAGCCTGTCTCAAACAATGAATGGGGGTTGTAAAATGCGGGACTATATTTCCGATGCAAGGAGCATGGGGTTTACGGATGCGGCGCTGCTGCCGGTATGTGAGCTGGTGGTCGTTCCGGAATATCGTAAATTTTGCGAACAGAATATCTGCGGAAAATACGGTGTGCTCCCGGCATGTCCGCCAATGTGCGGCAGTGTGGAGGAAATGGGCCGGACCATGCAGAAATATGAAACGGCGCTGGTGCTGATGATGGAAACGACACCTGCGGACGGCTCTGATGAGGCGGAGCAGATGGCGGCGAAAAAACATCAGAATATGCTGACAGAGCAGCTTATGGAAAGGTTCCGGGCGGATGGGGTAGATAATATGCTGATGATGGGCGCGGGCCCGTGGAAAAAATCCTCATGTATGTCCGCGTACTGCGTGGATGCGCAGAAAATGGCAGATGCCATTCATATGAAGTGCTGGGCGGACGACGGAAAGGTGCGCTATTTTTCACTGATACTGTTTTAAAACCATTATAAACATAAAGCTCGCAGAACCTTAAATGGTCCCGCGAGCTTTTTGCTGTTTCTGCCGATTTATGCCTTGTGCCACTTTACGCCCTGGGGGGTGTCCTCGATTACGACACCCATGTCCCTGAGCTTATCGCGGATGCTGTCTGCCTCCGCGTAATTTTTTGCCTTGCGGGCCGCCTGGCGTTTTGCGATGAGCTCCTCGACCTCGGCGGCGATATCGTCACTGCCTCGCTGATAGAGAAGGCCGAGAACGTCGGTGAGCTCCGTGAGCCGCTGGAGGCAGGCGGAGGCGAGCGCCTTTGAGGGCTGTTTTTCGGCGGCGGTAGCGGAGTTTATATCGCGCACGAGCTCAAAGATGACGGAAAGCGCGTCGGCGGTATTGAAATCATCGTCCATTGCCTCAATGAAGCGGGACTTATAGGAATCGAGCGTGGAAATATACTCCTCTTCGGCGGGGGTGAGCGCGTCGGCCTCGGCGTTTTTTATGAGAAAATCAAGATTTTCCGCAGCGTTATAAAGACGCTGGAGAGAATTTTTTGCCTGAATGAGCGATTCCTCGGAATAGTTCAGCGGGCTGCGATAGTGGGCCGCGAGCATGAAAATGCGAATGGTTTCATAGCCATACGCCTCGGCGGCCTCACGAACGGTAAAGAAGTTGCCGAGTGATTTGGACATTTTTCTGTTATCGATGCTTATGAAACCGTTATGCATCCAGTAGTTGACGAATTTGCAGCCGTTGGCGGCTTCGGACTGGGCAATCTCGTTTTCGTGATGGGGGAAGGCGAGGTCCTGACCGCCGCAGTGGATATCGATCGTTTTGCCAAGATAGCGATTGGACATGGCGGAACACTCAATGTGCCAGCCGGGGCGACCCCTGCCCCAGGGAGACTCCCAGTATGGCTCGCCGGGCTTGGCGGCCTTCCAGAGGGCGAAATCCATGGGGTCCTCCTTGTGCTCGCCGACGGCGATGCGCGCGCCGGCCTGAAGCTCCTCGAGAGGCTGGTGAGAAAGCTTGCCGTAACCGGCAAATTTGCGCGTGCGATAATAAACGTCGCCGTTGGACTCATAGGCGTAGCCCTTTTCAACAAGGGTGGAGACCATGTCTATTATCTGCTGAATATTTTCGGTTGCGCGGGGATGAACGGTGGCCTCACGAACGCCGAGACCCTTTGCATCAGTAAAATATTCGGCGATATATTTTTCTGCGACGGCCTCGGAGCTTATGCCCTCCTCGTTCGCGCGGTTGATTATCTTGTCGTCCACGTCCGTAAAGTTCTGAACAAAGGTGACCTCATAGCCGCGAAACTCAAAGTAGCGGCGCAGAACGTCAAACATGATGATGGGACGGGCGTTGCCCACGTGGATGAAATTATAAACGGTGGGGCCGCAGGCGTACATCCTTATTTGGCCCTCTTCAATGGGTTTGAACTCTTCCTTTTCGCGGGACATGGAATTGTATATCTTCATTTCTTCTGTTCCTCCAGTTTTTCAAGGCTTTCGATTCTTGCCCGCAGAGCGGCAAGCTCCAGGGCGACGGGGTCGGAAATGTGGATCTGGTCCACTTCGGCCGCGTAGTTGACCTTTTCTCCCGCCTTGCGCACGATTTTGGCGGGGATACCGACGGCGGTGCTGTCCGGCGGGACCTCGCGGAGAACCACGGCGTTTGACGCGATGCGGGAATTATCGCCGACCCTGAACGGGCCGAGGACCTTGGCTCCGCAGCCGACCATGACGTTATTTCCGAGCGTTGGGTGACGCTTGCCCTTATCCTTGCCGGTACCGCCGAGGGTCACACCCTGATAGAGCAGGCAATCATCGCCGATCTCGGCCGTTTCGCCGATGACGATGCCCATGCCGTGATCTATGACGAGGCGGCGGCCGATCGTTGCGCCAGGGTGGATCTCAATGCCGGTGAAGTGGCGCGACCACTGAGATACGCAGCGGGCAAGAAATCTGAGCCGGTGCCTGTAAAGAAAATGCGCAAAGCGGTGGTATATGGTGGCGTGTACGCCCTGATAGAGCAGAAATATTTCAAGCGACGAGCGCGCGGCGGGGTCGCGCGCCTTATAGGCGTTAAGCGTTTCCCGTAGATTTTTGAACATGGCTGATGCTCCGTTCTGCCGCTGGGATCATGATATGGCCCGGATGCCTTCGCGGCGGCAGGATGCGAGGCGGGCGAAGGGTCAATATTTGCGTATGACGGCTGTGACCTTGCCGAGAATGGAGGCCTCGCGGCCGTCTATCGGCGAAAAGGAATCGTTTTCCGGGAGGAGCCAAACCTCGCCGTTCGAGCGGGAGAGGCGCTTGCAGGTGGCCTCGTCGCCAAGCAGGGCGACGACTATTTCTCCGTTATCCGCAGTATCCTGCCTGCGGACGATTATCATATCGCCGTCAAGTATGCCTGCGTTTATCATGGATTCGCCCTTGATGCGGAGAGCGAAATATTCGCCGGAGCGCTCGGGGTCATAGGGGATATAGCCTATGGCGTCCTCAACGGCGAGGATGGGGCTTCCGGCGGCGACGGTGCCGAGAATGGGTACGCCTGCGGAGCCGGGCTCTTCGATTACGCGGATAGAGCGGTTTTTCCCGCCGTCGCGGCTGATATAGCCGAGCCGCTCAAGCGAGTTGAGGTGGCTGTGGACAGTTGAAGGTGAGGAAAGGCCAACTGCGGCGCAGATATCGCGTACCGCAGGAGGATATCCGTTGTGTTCTATATAGCTTTTGATACAGGAGAGGACCTTTTTTTGAGTTGGGGTGAGGTTTTCCGTGGTGAGTCACCGTCCTTCTGAGACTGTTATGGACATGAATTTTAATTATATATTATACCTTATTGCTGTCGATATGTATACTGATACATTATACATTATTCAAATTGGCTTTGTAAACAATAAAAAGCTCAAATTTCCAGAATTTTGCGCGTTTTGAAGCTCTGAAAATGCGAAAAATAATTTTCAAAGGGGCGGTTTTATGAAAAAGGGCGGAATATTCGGAAAGCTGTTTTCGCGCGGAGACAGCCATGAGCTGCCGAAGGTGAAATTTTCGGAAAAAATCAGCGGCGAAAACATAAGGAAAATACTCGGAGCGAGCGGAGATTTTTCGATAAGCCGGATATATATCGGCGGAAACAGAAATATTGAGGCCTGGCTGTGCTTTGTTGACGGTCTCATAAGCGGAGAGAGCGCCGCGCGGGAGGTAATAGCTCCGGCGACGAACGCTGAAAGGCTCGGAACCGCAAAAAATGAGGCGGAGGCCGCTGACGCGATGCTTCACGGTGCGGTTTTCAACTGCACGGTGAACCTGCGAAGGAGCATGGACAAGCTCGTCGGGGATATTCTGAGTGGCTTTTGCGCAATAATATTTGACGGGACCGGCGAGGCGCTGAGCTTTGAAACAAAAAGCGGGGACCGGCGAAGCGTTGATACGCCGGAGGTGGAGAAAAACGTCAAGGGGCCGAAGGAAGCGTTTGTCGAGACCTTTCGTGTAAATACCGCGCTGCTGAGGAGAAAGCTGCGGGATCCGGCGCTCAGAATAGAGGAGAGCACGAAGGGGAGACGGTCGGCGACGAAGCTTGGGCTCGTATATATCGATGGGCTGACGGATCCGAAGCTTGTGAGCGGACTGCGCGCAAGGCTGGAGGAGCTGGACGTGGATGCCGTTCTGAGCACGGGCAGCATTGAGGAATACGTTGCAGACGGACGGAGAACGCCGTTTCCACAGATGCTTGTAACGGAAAGACCGGACAAGCTGGCGATAGGACTTCTTGAAGGCCGCGTCGGCCTGCTCGTGGACGGATTACCGGCAGCGTTTCTGGCACCGGCGAATTTTTCGGAATTTTTCCGCGTGCCGGAGGATAATTCGATGAACTTCATCGTTGCCACGCTGCTGACGCTGCTTCGGTATATGGCGCTGTTCATAAGCATATTTCTCCCGGCGGCGTATGTGGCCGTGGCCCTGTATCACCAGCAGATGATACCTACGAAGCTGCTCATATCCATAATGGAAAGCCGGAAGGACGTGCCTTTTTCAACGGCGGCGGAGGTCCTGGGGCTGCTCATAACGTTTGAGCTTCTGCAGGAGGCGGGACTGCGGCTGCCGCAGAACATCGGCGAGACGGTGAGCATAATCGGCGGACTTGTCGTCGGGCAGTCGGCGGTCGAGGCAAAGGTCGTGTCTCCGGTGGTGGTAATAATCGTGGCGATAGCGGGAATAACGGGATTTACCGTTCCGAATCACGATATGTCGTCCGCGCTGCGCGCATGCAGGCTTGCGGCTGTCATATTATCGCTGACGATGGGACTTTACGGGATAATGCTCGGAACGGCGCTGCTGCTGTATCACCTCGGCAGTCTTGAAAACTTCGGGGTCGCGTACATGCAGCCGTTTGCGGGCGGCGGCGAGCGGCAGATACTGCGGGCCGTGACGAAATTTCCGCTCGGCCGCTCAAAAAGAAGAAAGGGCTTTCTTCATCCGCTGGACGAAAGGAACCAGAAATGAAAAGGGTAACTGTACTGCTGGCGGCGCTGCTGATGACGCTGCTCGGAGGCTGCGCCGAAAATACGCTGCGGGCAAACGCGCGTGAAGTGGACGAAATGGAGATAGTGCAGACCGTCGGGATAGACTATGCCGACGGGATGGTGACCGTTACCGCCGCGACGGGAACGAGCCCGGAGGGCGAGGTGACGATCCTGTCGAGTGAAGCGGAGACCGTCAGCCGCGCGATGCGCGAGATGCAGAATTGCTCCACAAAAAAATATATTTTTTTCGGGCACAGCAAAAACCTGCTGATTGGCGAGGAGGCCGCGAAAAACGGCGTTAGCGTATGCCTCGAATACATTGAGCGGGGGATAGACATGCGGCTGGACACGAAAATGTATATTGTAAAGGGCGGCACGGCGAAGGACGCGATAAGTGAAGCGTCCAGGGAGGGCGAAAGCATAAACGAATGCATGGAATCGCTTGAAAGGGATGTTCAGCTGCTTTCCGAAAGCTATGTTTTCAGCTGCGGAGACGTTGCGGAGGAGATCGCGGAGGACGGCTGCGCGCTGATATCCGCGATAGAGCTGATAGATAACGAGCGGGTGATCCTCGGGGAAAATAGCAATATGATGCAGTCCGCCGGCTTTGCACTGATCAGCTCAGGCAGGCTTGAGGGGTATATCGGCGGCGATGCGGCCAAAGGAACCACCATTCTCATTAACCGGGCGAGGCGCGGAATGGTGGAGATCCCGGACGGCGCCGGAGGCGTGGCGTCTGTTGAAATGACGTCCGCAAAAGCCTCGGTGGACGCCGTATTTGACGGAAATGCCATGAAAAGGATCATTATAAGCGTTGATATATGCGGCAACCTGGCGGAGCTGCAAAATCCGATAAATATATATGATGCAAGCGTGATGAAGGGGCTTGAGCATTCGCTTGCGGAGACCGAGCTTGCCGGAATGGAAAAAACCGTGGAGCTGATGCACGACCTTGGAGTTGACCTGCTGAAGCTGGGAAATCAGATAGAGAGCAGGCATCCGGTAAGATATCGCAGCTTGGGAAATGCGGACGAACAGGTTATGAACGCGGAGCTTGAAATAAATATAACCGCGAGGATAGAGAGAACTTATGCGCTCGGAATATCACCGGTAGAGAAGAGAACGGAGGCGTGAAAACAACGGAGGATAAGATAACTTTCGGACAGTTTGCGACAGTCGCGGCCATATCCGTGTTTTCGCCGGTATCGCGGCTGCTGCCAAAGGCCTCGCTGGAGATTGGCGGAAGAGGCTGCTGGGTGGCGCCTCTGATCGCGTTTGGGCCGGTGGTGCTGCTTTCGGCAGCTGCCCGCAGAGTGACGAAAGTTGGAAAAAACGGACTGGAAGGTGCGCTGGAAAGCATTCTGGGAAAGCTGGCAGGGAAAATATTTGCACTTATAATCGGCGCGTGGATCGTGTTCTACGGAGGATTTGTGCTTCGCAGCGGAGCTGAACGCATGCTCTCTACGGTCTATGAGACGGGGAAGCTGAAGTTTTTTCTCATTTCAATGGCGGCGGTGGCCATAATCCCGGCGCTTGGAAGAGTAAGCTCGCTCTCGAGGACGGCGGAGCTGTGCATGATATTTCTGACGCTTACGCTTGCGATAATCTTCATCTTTGCCGCGCCTGATATAAAGGCGCATTATCTGCTTCCGGTGAACGTACTTGATGCGGGAAAGCTTGCGGCTTCCGCCCTGCCGGTCATCAACGTTTCCACCACATGGGTGCTTCTGGCGTTTCTTGGCGGGCATATCAGGGAAAACAGCTTCAAAAAGAGCACAATGCTGAAATGGATATCGTTCATGCTGCTTATCGAGCTTATGGTTTTTGTCACTACGGTCGGAGTGCTTGGGCCCGAGCTTTCAAAAAGTCAGCAGTTCCCGTTCTTTGTGATGATAAGTAATATTAATGTGCTGAATATACTGGAGCGAATAGAGCCTGTTATTGTTATGATATGGGTCCTGACGGATTTTGTGTTTGCTTCCGCGCTGATGATGTCTTCCGCAGAGGCGTTCAGAGGCGCGCTCGGATTGAGGAAGAGAAAGCTGACGGCACTGCTGAGCGGTGCCGGAATGCTGATAGTATCTGTTGTGATTACTGACAATGCCTTCGATTTTGCGAAGCTTTCGGAGCATATCATACCGCTGGTGAATCTTGCCTTTACAGTGGGCTTTATGCCGCTTCTGCTGCTTTTCGCGAAAAAGTAAATAAAAAGGTGAAAAAAGGAGTTGACAAGCGGGAAGTGGTGTGGTATATTAACAAAGCGCTCGAGAGACGGCGGCGCGAGAGAGAGTTTCAAGGGAAAAAGTTGAAAAAACCTCTTGACAAAGCGAATCGGGTGTGCTAAGATAAAGACCCTTGCGTTGAGCGGGGCGTGT
>CAKTED010000062.1 GCA_934546725.1 uncultured Oscillospiraceae bacterium
CTGCGGATGACGGAACTCTGCGAGGCTGCCCGCATAACGGCTTCGCAGAAAAAGCTTTTTCGACAGGCTGATTTTTTTATTGACACACACCTTATTTTATGATACTGTATTAACACAGCTATTACAGTTCGCTCATGCCTGCCCGCTTTACAGCAAAGCAGGCAAAAGGAGGATTTTCATATGGCAAAAAGCTTCAGCCGCGCTGTTTTAAGGAGATGACAAAATATGATAAGCATTAATTACCGGGATGGTCGTCCCATTTATGAGCAGGTCAGGGACGGAATATGCAGGCTTATCACGAGCGGAGCAATAAAGGAGGACGAAAAGCTTCCATCCGTCAGAGAGCTCGCCTCTTCGCTGGCCATAAACCCAAATACCATACAGCGAGCCTATCGTGAGCTTGAAAGCGAGGGCTACATCTACTCTGCGGCAGGGAAAGGCTCCTTCGCCACCCCGATTTCCGAAACGCGCGGCAGAAAGCAGGCCGAGCTGTGGGCCGCGCTGGACAAAAACATTGAAGAGCTCCGCGAACTCGGCATAAGCCGCGAAGAGCTTATCGAACACATAAAAGGAGGCCTGGCAAATGATTCGGGCAAATAATCTCACCAAGCGCTTTGATGACCGCGTCGCTCTCAATGATTTCTGCATAAATGTGCCAAAGGGCAGCGTTTACGGTCTTGTGGGGCCAAATGGCGCCGGAAAATCCACCTTTCTCCGCCATACCGCGGGCATATACCGGCAGGACAGCGGAGAAATAAGCGTTGACGGGCAGCCAATTTTTGAAAACTCCGCCGTAAAAGCAAAAATATCGTACATACCCGACGACCTTTTCTTCTTCATGCAGGCCACTCAGCGCGATATGATGAAGTTTTACCGCGGCATATATCCGAGCTTCAACTCTGAACGTTATGAAAAGCTGCGCGAGGTCTTTGCCATCGACGAGAAAACTCCCCTCCGCAAATTTTCAAAGGGTATGCAGAAGCAGTCCGCTTTCTGGCTCAGTCTGTGCATGATGCCGGACATTCTGCTGCTCGACGAGCCGGTGGACGGTCTTGACCCGGTCATGCGCAGGCAGATATGGAGCCTCATCCTCTCCGACGTCGCCGAGCGCGGCACGACCGTTCTCGTTTCGTCACATAATCTCCGCGAGCTTGAGGACGTCTGTGACCACGTTGGCATAATGCATCATGGGCAGATGCTGCTTGAGCGTTCCCTTTCTGACATGCAGGGCTCGACCGTAAAGCTCCAGATCGTCCCGAACGATGCAGACCAGCTGCCGGAGGGTCTGGAAATACTGCACGAGTCAAGCGCGGGACGCATGAAGACCCTTATCGTCCGCGGCACTCCGCAGGACGTTTCCGCGCAGGCCGCAGCAGCAGGCCCCATATATTACGAGCTTATCCCGCTCACGCTTGAGGAAATATTCATCTATGAACTTGGAGGTGTGGACTATGCAGTCAACGAGATCATACTTTAACCCCACGCTTTTCTGCAAAACCATGCGCCGCTACTGGCCGATGTGGGCCAGCTACCTTGCCATATGGCTGCTGATACTCGCCACATACACCTCGAGCATCGCGCAGAACAGCTGGCAGTACGCCGTAAATATTTTGGAGCTTACCGTCACCGGCGGCGCCATCATCTCGCTTGTCGCGTGCTGCCTTGCCGCAATGTTCGTCTATTCCTGGATGTATAACTCCCGCAGTGCCGGAGCGTACTCCGCTCTGCCGCTTAAGCGCGAGGGACTTTTTCTCTCCACCGGTCTTGCGGGCATAGCTCCGCTTATCGCTTCAAATCTTCTTGCGTCGCTTGCCGCCTGGGGAGTCGGGCTTGCATACGGGCAGAACTATATATCCATTCTCATGCAGAGCTTTGCGATGATCAGCCTTTTCTGCCTGCTTTTCTACGGTCTTGCAACCTTCTGCGCAGTTCTTACCGGCCATGTTTTTGTGCTTCCGGCCATATACGTTATCTTCAACTTCCTCGTTTACGTCGTCGAATCGCTCACCTACACGCTTATGGAGCTGTTCGTCTTCGGTGCAGAGACAGGAGCCACGCAGCTTAACGTTCTCTCGCCTCCGGTTCAGATACTCAGCCGCGTTGGCTTTGCCATAAACTATGGAAACGGAGCCTTCCTGAGCTGGAAGATGGCGATAATTTACGCCGTTGTGGGCATACTTCTTTCCGTGGCGGCGCTCTTCATATTCCGCCGCAGAAAAATGGAGACCGCCTCCGACGTTGTTGCCGTTCGCGTTCTGAGACCGGTATTCAAATATTGCCTGTGCTTCGGCTGCGCCCTTGTTCTCGGCATAGGCATTTACATTCTTGTCTTCACCAATTTCAGCTTCGTTACCCCAGGCAGCGCTCCGCTGTATGTCTGCATAAGCATGCTCATCGGCGGGCTTATCGGTCTCGTCGCGGCGGAAATGCTCCTCAAAAAATCCTTCCGCGTTTTCAAAACCGTATGGAAGGGTGCGCTCGTTTCATCAGCCGTCATAATCCTCTTCGTCGTCAGCATAAACTGCGATCTTTTCGGCTACGAAACAAGAGTACCCGACGCCGAAAGCGTGAGCAGCGTTTACTACGACGTTTACGGCACCGGCATCACCTTTGAGGATGCCGACGGGATATCTGCCGTTACCGACATTCACCGGCAGATAGTTGAAAACCGCAGTGAGCTTCAGGCGCGGCTGGAGGATTTTGAACGCCCGATGACCATTGATGCCTCCGCCCATGTTCCGGACGAACGGTATCGCTTCACCTTGCGTATCAATTATCTTTTGAAAAACGGCAAATCTCTCGTGCGCAGCTATGAGCTTGTTTACGATCCAGCCGACGAGCTTACCACATCGATTTTTGCTCTGGCAAACAGCCCCTCCGCGATCCTTTCGCAGATAAACAGGCTCGATTTTGACAATATCGACGGCGCTTATGTATACGGATGGTATCCTTCTGAAGATGACAACGGCGATATCATATCAAACAATATAAACCGCGATTTTTCCGGCAGCGAGGCGCTGGAGCTTCTTCAGGACGCGATAATACCTGACGCGGCGGACGGCTCCCTGCTCTCCGTCGGTGTTAGCGGCAACAGCTCCGACAAAGTTTACTGCTTCATTGAAATCAGAAGCCACACGCCCGTTCTGCGCGGCGAGGAGATCGTTGACTATAACTTCAATTATGTTGATCTGTATCTTTATGACACCTCATCTGACACCTTTGCAGCTCTCTGCGAATATTTTCCCGAGCTTATAAATATTGCGCAAAGCGCCGATAAGTGATACAATACGGACAGAACATCAAAGCTTTAAACGAGGAGGTGCAGGGCAGATGAAGACAAGGCTCAAAATATACATCATCGCGGTCATAATAAGCGCCGCCATTGCCGTTATTATCGCCCTGCCCGCCTCGGCCGCAAACATATATTTCACATCGGTGAACAATATTCTCATGCCGCTCAGAGACGATACCATGCCCATAAGCTATAATGGAGCCATGTATATCCCCTATTCTGTTTTCAATTCCACCGAGCTTGGCACATATGCCATATATTCAAGCTCCGCTCAGGCCGTTACCGTTTTCGGCGACGGCGCGCAGCTGATATACAGCCTGCGCAGCGGAACGACGTACGATAATATCGGCGTCAAGTACAATTACAGAGCCGTTTACATGAACGGGCGAATATATATCCCAATAGCCTTTACCTGCCGCTACTTCGAGATAAACTATTCCACGATATACGGCAACGAATACGGCACCATCATACGCATGACCGTCGGCGACGCACTGGATGACGACACCTTTTCCGCCGCCGCATCGACCCTTATGAAAAGCAGGCTCAACGATTATCTCAGCTCGCTTGAAACGCCGTCTCCATCGCCGTCCGCCGTTCCAACAGCTACGCCCGCGGTAACGCCTTCTCCGGCTTCGTCACCCAGGCCTTCTGACGACGGGTCTCAGAGCTCTCCGGCGCCGGATTTTTCGGATGTTGACGTTTATCTTTCGTTCTTCGGCATAGACGCCGAATATACCCCCAGGATACTTGACAGTCTTGCTCAGCGCTCATATACTGCGTGCTTTTTCCTTACGGCAGAGGACATTTCGGCATACCCCGATATTGTCCGGCGCATAAGCGCTTCCGGACATTCAACAGGCATTGTGTGCTCCGAAAGCATCAGCGCTGATTATAATAACGCCATGCGGCTTCTTTTCGACGCGGCGCAAACCTCCGCATTTATTGCCGCCTCAAGTTACTCCGGTTCACGCGACGAACAGGCCCAAAGCTTTTCGGACGCTGGTCTTGCATATTACTGCAACGCCTCCGATGCCAGCTCTCTCTCCCTCAGTTCCTGCCGCAGCCGCCTTGATAAGGCGGGCAGGCGTATAGATTTCATTTTTTCATGCAACGGCAGCACCGCAGAGCGTCTTTCTTCCCTGCTGCGGCTCCTGCAAGATGGAAAATACAATGTTTCACGCCTTAACGAGATAAACGCAGGCGGAAAAGCTGGAGGTTAAATACATGTCAAAAGATATTAAAGCCATTGTTTTAGCTGCCGGTCAGGGCAAGCGCCTTGGCTCCGGCGAGGCCGGGATCCCGAAGGTCATGCGTATGGCGGGCGGCAAGCCGCTTCTGGGGCACGTCCTTGATAAGCTTTCGTTCATTCCGCCGGAGGACAGCATTATCATCGTCGGCTATATGAAGGAGCAGGTAATGGACGCCTTCCCGGCGTACCGCTTTGCCGAGCAGAAGGAGCAGCTTGGCACCGGCCACGCCGTAAGCATGGCGCGCCCGCTGCTGGAGGGCTTTAACGGCTCCGTGCTTGTCTGCTGCGGCGATATGCCGCTCATCTCCCGCGAAACATACGAGGCCCTGCGCGACGAGCATCTTTCAAGCGGAGCCGACTGTACAATTCTCAGCGGCATATATGACGAGAAGAAATCCTATGGCCGCATAATCCGCGCCGCCGACGGCAGCTTTGAGCGCATCGTCGAGCAGAAGGACTGCACCCCCGAGGAGGACGCCGTGCGCGAATACAACAGCGGCGTTTACATGTTCTCCGCCCCCGCCCTGCTCAGCAGTCTTGACAGTCTCAGCTGCAATAACGCGCAGCATGAATTTTACCTTACCGATGTTCCCGCCATAATTCTTTCACGCGGTGGAAAGATCAGTCTCTGCCGCCGCGAGCTGAACGATGAGCTCATCGGCGTAATCACCCGCGAGGAGCTTGAGCTCGTCGACAGGCTGCTCAGAGGCTGATAATTTTCACAGAGCAAAAATTTGCCCCTGCGTTCCGCTTTACTGGAACGCAGGGGCATTTTTCATATCAGACCCGGATACCCGCTATTGTCCTTACAACCTCGCCCGCCAGCATCAGCCCGGCGCAGGACGGCACCCAGGAGGTGCTGCCCGGTATGCTCCTGCGACCCGGAGGCGGAGTCTCAAGAGCTGTGGGGCTGCGCGGCTCCTCCGGACTGAAGAGCACCTTATGATGCTCTATCCCCCGGCTTTTCAGCTCTCTTCTCATTACGCGCGCCAGCGGACAGTTATACGTTTTGGATATGTCGCATATTTCAAATTTCGTCGGATCGAGCTTATTGCCTGTTCCCATGGCAGAGATTATCGGTATCCTTCGCGCCATTGCGCTTTCGATCAGATCAAGCTTGCAGGAAACAAGGTCTATCGCGTCTATTATATAGTCATACTGAGCATCAAAAAAGCTTTCGCGTGTTTCGGCGCTGTAAAGCTCCGCTATCGCCCGTACCTCGGCATTGGGGTTAATATCCCTCGCCCGTTCAGCCATCACCTCGGCCTTTTTTCTCCCGACCGTGGACGACAGCGCTATCAGCTGCCTGTTTATGTTGCTTACGCCCACGACGTCGTTATCAACGAAGGTGAGCCGCCCCACTCCCGCTCTTACAAGCGCCTCGGCCGCAAAGCTGCCAACGCCGCCTATTCCAAAAACCGCCACATGCGCCTCTGCAAGCCTTTTTATCGCTGCCTCTCCGAGCAGCATTTCCTCACGAATAAAGCGTTCATTTACCATAGTATCCGCTCCTTGGGAAAAGGCGGCATGCGGAAGAGCCCGCATACCGCCTTTCGGTTCACACTGTCTTCTGCAAAGAAGCCGTTATCTTACTTCGCAAAGCGGAAGGCAAAGCGCCTGTTTATCTCATAGCTGCCGCTTCTGTCGCTTATCCACTGCTCGTAATCATCCTGCTGCTGAAGTCCCTTTGCGATCTCGAGATTATACTGCTCGCCCTCGCCGGAGAAGTAGAGGATATGATATCCGGTATAGTTGCTGCTCTTTACATAGACAAGCTCGGTATCGCCGGCCTTTCTGCCGCTGTTAAACAGCCACTCGTCTATTTCGCTGACCATACGACCCAAAGCAACGTTTTCATAAAGGCCTCCGTTTGTGTTGGAGCCGGTATCGTCGCTGTTCTCATTTGCCATGGCGGCAAAATTTTCCTCGGTGGGATCTTCCTTCCACTGCTCATAAAGCTGCTCCGCCTTCGTCTGCGCGGCAAGAATGCTTTCGCCGGTGATCTCGCCGCTGTCCGCATCTGCCTCGGCCTTCACAAGGATGTGGCGGAAGTTTTTAAGCGTATAGTCGTTATGGTTGCTTTCAACGAAGAGCAGAACGTAGTATCCATTCGTACCCTCAATGCAGGTGGTATCGCCATATTTCCTGTCCGCGGAGGTAAGCCACTCGGAATAATTGCCGGAAAGGCTGCTGGGCGCTACATTCTTTCTGAGGACGGCGCTGTCATCCGCAAAGGACTCCTTCTCCTCCTCAGTGCAGTACTGGCGGACAAGGTCTGCAAAAACATCCTCGGTCTTTGCGGCGGCAATTGCCTGAGCCGTGGTATACGCGTTATTCATCGCGGTATCGGCGTCTATTCCGGCTTCGTCATCCGCAGAGCCGTCAACATAATAGTAGCAGTATGTGATAAGATTATACTCATTCTGCACGCTGTTGTATTTATCCATGAGCTGCTCATCGGTATATTCTTCCGTAAAGCGGTCAATGAGCACCTGGGAATAGGCGGCAGCAAGGTTCTGGTTTGTAACGAGCTTTTCGTAGGTTTTCTCGTCAAAGCCGCGGCCATAGACGGTGGTAAGATATTTTTTGAAGGAATTATAACCCTGCTCGGTAGCGGCTGCCTTTGCGGAGGCTATGGTCTGGTCTATATTCGCCTGAACCTCCTCGGAGACGGTAAAGCCCTCCGCCTCAGCGGCGTCGCAGAGCATCGCACTCTGCTGCATGCTGTCAAGCGCCTGCTGCTCAAGGTATTCGTCCCAGGTCATATCCTCGGAATAGCTCTGCTCGCTGAGAGGCTTTGAGGGATCGAGCAGATAGCTTGCATACTGTCCATAGGTGGAGCTGATGCTGCTGTATGCGCTCATATAAGCGCTCTGATAATAATAGTTGAATTCAACTGCGGTATAGTCGTGGTCTCCTATATCAAGCGCGGAAACGCTGGAATAGAACAGCGTGGAGTTGAAGATCACCGCAAGGATGATAAGGACTACCACGACTGCGGCAACTACCGAGCCGATTATTTTGTTTCTTTTCTTTGCTTTGGCGGTGCTGGCGCGCTGGATCTGCTTTTTATCCCGGCCGTCCACCCGCTCTTC
>CAKTED010000063.1 GCA_934546725.1 uncultured Oscillospiraceae bacterium
CGTGACGCCATTCGCGGAAACGATGCCGGCGCGCTTTGCAAGCTTCTGGCCGAGGGCAGAAAATGCAAGGAAGAGGTGGACGGATGAGCGAAGCTGTTCGCGTTAATGTGTCAAAAAGCTATGACGTAATGATAGATCGTGGCGTGCTTGACAGAGCGGGAGAGTATATTCGCCGGGTAAATTCAGGCAGCGTTGCCTGCCTTGTAACTGACGATACGGTCAACGCGCTGTATGCCGAAACGGTTGAGCGCTCACTTTCCGGGGCGGGGTACAGGGTTGAGAAATTCGTAATACCACACGGGGAGGAGTCAAAAAATCCGGAAAATTATCTGAAGCTCGTGCGCTTTATGGCCGATAATGGGCTGAGCGGCAGCGATACGGCCGTGGCGCTCGGAGGAGGAGTTGTCGGCGATCTTGCCGGCTTTGCCGCGGCAACATACAGGCGCGGCATTGGGTTTGTTCAGCTGCCGACTACGCTGCTTGCGGCGGTGGATTCGTCCGTCGGCGGCAAGACGGCCGTTGACCTGCCGGAGGGAAAAAATCTTCTCGGCGCGTTTTATCAGCCGGAGCTGGTGCTCTGCGATTGCGAAACATTTAAAACACTGCCGCACGAGATATTTCACGACGGCTGTGCAGAGGTGATAAAGTATGGCATGATACGCGACGCGGAGCTTTTAAAAACGCTTGAAAACACCGAAAGCGCGGGCGGAGAGGCTGTGATAAGGCGCTGCGTGGAGATCAAGCGCGACGTTGTTGAGCTTGATGAGCGCGATAAAGGCCCGAGAAAAATACTTAATTTCGGACATACGGTCGGCCATGCAGTGGAGCTTTTGAGCCGCTTTGAAATAACGCACGGAAGCGCCGTGGCCATTGGAATGGCTGTTATTACGCGCGCCTGCGCAAGGCGGGGAATATGCTCTGAAAAGTGCCTGGGCGAGCTGCTTGCGCTTCTCAAGGCCTATTCTCTTCCTGCGCGCTGCGATATGAACGCTCCGGAGCTTGCGGCGGCAATGCTTGCGGATAAAAAGCGCAGCGGAAGTGAAATCGATCTCATCGTTCCGCTTGAGATAGGCAGCTGCGAGGTGCGCAGAGCTCATGTTAGCGAGCTGGAAGGGATAATTGCTGACGGATTGGAGTGAACTGAGCCGTGGATATTAAAGTGAATGGCCGTGGTCTCGGCGGCAGTGTGAGGGCCATACCGTCAAAGTCGCAGGCGCACAGACTGCTCATCTGTGCGGCGCTGGCGGATAAGCCGGGGAAGATACGCTGCCCGGCGGTGAACGAGGATATTATCGCCACGGCGCGCTGCCTCAGCTCGCTTGGCGCGAATATCGAGCGCAGCGGCGAATATTTCCTGGTGCAGCCCATAGAAAAAGCCGTGCGGGCGGAGCCTGACTGCGGAGAGAGTGGTTCAACGCTGAGGTTTTTGCTGCCGGTAGCCTGCGCGCTTGGAGCAGACGCGACATTTACCGGGCACGGGCGGCTGCCGGACAGGCCGATGGCTGAACTGTGCGGGGCGTTGAGGAGCGGCGGCGCGAACGTATCCGCCGACAGACTGCCGGTCAGCGTTTCGGGCGGATTGAAGGCCGGAACCTACAGGCTTCCCTCAAAAGTATCGTCGCAGTACATAAGCGGGCTGCTGTTTGCATTTCCGCTCACGGACGGCGACTGCACGGTCGAGCTTGACGGAAGGCCGGAGTCGGAGCCTTATATAGACATGACGGTTTCGGCGCTCGAAGCGTTTGGCATAAGCGTTATCAGGCGCGATACATCCTGTGAAATTTCGGGCGGACAGAGGTACAGGTCTCCCGGAGAGGTGTTCGTAGAGGGCGACTGGTCCAATGCAGCCTTCTGGCTCTGTGCAGGAGCAATAGGCAGCGGAGATTTGCGCTGCACGGGGCTTGACGCGGCATCCCGCCAGGGCGATAAGGCCATTGCCGGGCTGCTTCGCCGCTTCGGAGCGGATGTGAGAGAGAAAAACGGCGAGGTGACAGTAAGCCCATCTCGGCTTCACGGCATTGAGATAGACGCGGGGGATATACCGGATCTTGTGCCGGTGCTTGCCGTTACGGCTGCCGCGGCAGAGGGCGATACAAGAATATATAACGCCGGACGGCTGCGGCTCAAGGAGAGCGACAGAATAGCCTCCACTGCGGCGCTTCTGAGAGCGCTTGGAGCGAATGCTGACGAGACGGACGATGGGCTTGTTATCCACGGGGGAGGCCTTCACGGCGGCACGGTGGATTCGTTCGGCGACCATCGTATAGCCATGGCGGCGGCCACTGCGTCCTGCGCGTGCGGAGACGTGGAGATAATCGGCGCGGAGGCGGTAAACAAGTCATATCCCGGATTCTTCGAGGATTTCAGGGCGCTTGGCGGAGTGGTAAAATGATCAGGGGGGATAAAAAATGCCTTCGTGCTGCGGAGAAAATATAAAGATCAGCATATTCGGCCAGTCGCATTCGCCTGCCATAGGCGTTGTAATAGACGGAATACCGGCCGGAGAGACGATAGATTCAGACGGGCTGCGGGCTTTCCTTGCCCGCCGTGCGCCGGGGAAAAACGAATATTCCACCGCACGCCGGGAAGCGGACGAGCCGGAATTTCTTTCCGGCATTGTTGACGGCGTGAGCTGCGGAGCGCCGATCGCGGCCATTATAAAAAACACCGATCAGCGCCCCGGAGATTACGACAGGCTCAAAAATATACCGCGCCCCGGTCACGCGGATTTTACGGCGCAGATAAAATATCACGGCGCGCAGGACGCGAGCGGCGGTGGACATTTTTCCGGACGGCTGACGGCTCCGCTGTGCATTGCGGGCGGCATATGCGCTCAGCTTCTGAAAAAGCGGGGGATGGATATCGGCGCGCATATAGCGTCGATAAAGGACGAATGCGACGTACCGTTCAATCCAGTTGCGGTTGACAGAGACGTGCTGGAGACGGTAAGAAGCGCGGAGTTTCCGACGGTCTCGCCTGAGGCTGCGGGAAAAATGCGCGCCGCGATAGCCGCGGCGAAGGCGGAGGGCGACTCCGTCGGCGGCGTGATAGAATGCGCCGTGCTGGGCCTGCCTGTCGGCATTGGAGACGCCATGTTCGGCGGCCTTGAGGGCAGGATATCGCAGCTTGTCTTCGGCATACCCGCCGTGAAGGGCCTGGAGTTCGGCGCGGGCTTTGCCTCGGCGAAGCTGACCGGCAGCGAAAACAACGATGCGTTCATAAGCACGGACGGAAAAATTGAGACAGTAACGAACAGACACGGCGGTATCCTCGGCGGGATAAGCTCCGGCATGCCGCTCATATTCCGCGCGGCGATAAAGCCAACGCCGTCCATTGCGCGCGTTCAGCAGAGCGTTGACCTGCGAAGCGGCGAGAGCGTGGAGCTTACCATAGGCGGAAGACATGACCCGTGCATAGTTCCGAGAGCGATACCGTGCATTGAGGCGGCCGCCGCGATAGCGATATATGACGCGTATCTTGATTATAAAAAGGAGAATTGAAAATGGACCTTAAGGATTACAGAGAGCAGATAGACGGTATTGATAATGAACTGGTTCGCCTTTTTCAGGAGCGAATGAAGGTTGCGGGAAATATAGCGAAGTATAAGAAGGAAAACGGTATGGCCGTGCTTGACAAAAGCCGCGAGCGCAGCAAGCTGGCGGAACTCGTCGGAAAAACTGACGAGGAATTCAAATCCTACACGCATGTTCTCTATTCGCTGATATTCGAGCTCAGCCGCTCCTGGCAGGGCAGAATGATAAACGATACGACGGAGCTTCAGAAGAAGATACAGAACGCGGTGGATAATACGCAGAAGCTCTTTCCGCCGCGCGCGGACGTTGCCTGCCAGGGCGTGGAGGGAGCATATTCTCAGATAGCCTGCGAAAAGCTCTTCTCCATACCGAACATCATGTATTTCAACAGCTTTGAAAGCGTGTTTGCCGCGATAGATCAGGGACTTTGCAGCTATGGCGTGCTTCCGCTTGAAAACAGCACCGCAGGCTCCGTGAACAAAATATATGACCTCATGAGCAGATATGATTTCAGCATCGTGAGAAGCGTCCGCCTGAAGATAGACCATAATCTGCTCGCAAAGAAGGGTGCAAAGCTCAGCGACATTAAGGAAATATTCTCTCATGAGCAGGCAATAAACCAGTGCTCGGAGTTCCTCAAAAAGCTGGACGGAGTCAAGGTAACGGTGTGCGAAAATACCGCCGCCGCGGCAAAAATGGTGGCGGAATCCGAACGCTCCGATATTGCGGCGCTTTCCTCCCGCTCCTGCGCGGAGCTTTATGACCTTGCCTGCCTGGCCGAATCCGTGCAGGATAAGGGAAATAACTATACCCGCTTCATCTGCATCTCGAAAAATCTTGAGATATACCCCGGCGCGGATAAGACCAGCGTTATGATAATGACCGATCACAGACCCGGCGCGCTGTATAAGCTTCTGTCCCGCTTCTACGCTCTTGGCATAAACCTGACGAAGCTTGAAAGCCGTCCGCTGCCGGACCGCGACTTTGAGTTCATGTTCTATTTCGATCTCGAGACCTCCGTCTATTCGCCCGAGTTCATAACGCTCATAGGAGAGCTTGAATCCTCCTGCGAGCAGTTCCGATATCTTGGCAGCTATTCCGAGATGGTGTGAGCCATGGCGAAATACGGCTTGTTGGGGGAAAGGCTGGGACACAGTTTTTCCCCGCAGATACACGCAAGGCTTGCTGACTATGACTATACGCTCATTGAAAAATCGCCCGATAAGGTGGAAGCTTTTCTGAAAAGCGGAGACTTTGCGGGAATAAACGTGACGATACCTTATAAGAAAACCGTGATCCCGCTCTGCGATGAGCTTTCATCGGCGGCGGAGAAGATCGGCAGCGTTAATACGATAGTTCGCCGGGAGGACGGCTCGCTTTATGGCGATAATACGGATTACGCGGGCTTTTTATATATGGTGAAAAGCTCGGGCGTTGAGCTTGCGGGCAAAAAGGTGCTCGTGCTCGGCGACGGCGGCGCAGCCTGCACGGTTCGCGCGGTGCTTGCTGACCTTGGAGCGGGAGAAACGGTGACCATATCCCGCAGGGGAGATAACAATTACACCAATCTTGACCGACACTCTGACGCTGCGGTGATAGTAAACGCCACTCCTGTCGGAATGTATCCAAAGGTGGACGCGGCGGCGCTTGACCTTGCCATGTTTCCAAAATGCGAAGCGGTATTCGACCTTATTTATAACCCCGCGAGAACAAAGCTGCTCCTTCAGGCGGAGGAGCTTGGCATGAAGGCCGTGAACGGACTCATTATGCTCGTGGAGCAGGCAAGACGTGCCTCAGAGCTTTTTACAGGCGCAGACGTTCCTGACGAGGCCGTGGAGCGCATCAGAGCGGAAATTGCCGCCGAAACGATGAATATTGCGCTCATCGGCATGCCGGGCTGCGGAAAAAGCACGACGGGAAGGAAAATCGCAAAAATACTGGGCAGAAAATTTGTTGACATGGACACGGTCATCGCGGAAAGAGCCGGAAAGAGTATTCCACAAATTTTTGCCGAGGACGGGGAGCCTGCCTTCAGAGAGCTTGAGACCGCCGTGCTGGATGATATCTCAAAGGAAAGCGGTCTCGTTATAGCGACCGGAGGCGGAGTAGTCACGCGGCCGGAAAATTTGCGGCTGCTGCGCAGAAACAGCCGGACGGTATGGCTCAGGCGGGATATTGGAGCGCTGCCGACGGACGGCAGGCCGCTTTCGCAGAAATATACGCCCGCCAGGCTTGCGCAGGAGCGCATGCCGTTGTATAATAGCTGGGCGGAGCTTGCAGCGGACGCTGTGACGCCGACGAAAACCGCGAATGAGATAATAAGCGCCCTGGGGCTGCGGAAAAATAAAGGTAGATAAAATGAAATTTCTTGTCATAAACGGGCCTAATCTTAACATGCTTGGCATACGCGAGCCTGATATTTACGGCAGGCAGGATTTTAAGGCGCTGGTGGAATATATCGAGCGCAGCTGCGCCGAGGCCGGGGTAGAGTGCAAAACCTTTCAGTCAAACCATGAGGGCGCCATTGTGGACGAGATACAGGCGGCATACGGAGTGATGGACGGCATAATCATAAATCCGGCGGCCTATACGCACACGAGCGTTGCCATCCTTGACGCGCTGAAGGCCGTGGCGATACCCGCCGTGGAGGTGCATCTTTCCGACATTTATACGCGCGAGGAGTTCAGGCACGTTTCGTACCCCTCGCTTGTGTGCGTAAAGTCCATTTACGGCAAGGGCTTTGAGGGATACAGGGAAGCAATAGAATTTCTTAAGGACTATATAGAGGAAAAGAGGTAAAAGGCGATGGAAAACTACTACCAGCCCGAGGTGGAATGCGCTTCGCGCGAGACCATTAAGGCGCTGCAGGACGAGAGACTTGTAAAGCAGGTTAAGCGCGTTTACGAAGACGTTCCGTATTACAGAGACCTTATGGACAAAAAAGGCGTAAAGCCCGAGGATATCAGATCAACGGAGGATATTTATAAGCTTCCGTTCATTACGAAAGCGGATCTTCGCGATGCGTATCCCTACGGCCTGCTTGCAAAGCCGCTTAAGGACTGCGTTCGCGTCCATTCCACATCTGGAACAACGGGAAGACGCGTAGTTGCCTTTTATACCCGGCATGATATAGACCTTTGGACCGACTGCTGCGCAAGAGCGATTGTCGCCGCAGGAGGAACAAGCGAGGATGTCTGCCACGTCAGCTATGGCTACGGCCTTTTTACCGGCGGCGCAGGACTGGACGGCGGCTCTCATAAGGTCGGCTGTCTCACGCTGCCAATGTCCTCGGGAAATACTGAGCGGCAGATACAGTTCATGCGCGACCTGCACTCCACCATTCTCTGCTGCACGCCCTCCTATGCCGCTTACATAGGCGAAACTCTGCGTGAAATGGGGCTTGGTCCGGACGATATTGACCTCAAGGCGGGAATATTCGGCGCAGAGCCTTGGACGGAGGAAATGCGCCGCGATATAGAAAAATCCCTCGGAATAAAGGCGTATGACATATATGGCCTTACCGAAATAAGCGGACCGGGCGTTGCGTTCGGATGCAGCGAGCAGCACGGCATGCATATAAACGAGGATCATTTCATCGCCGAGATCATTAATCCGGAGACCGGCGAGGTCCTGCCTGAGGGGCAGGTGGGCGAGCTTGTGTTCACGAGCATCACAAAGGAGGCCTTCCCGCTGCTCAGATACCGCACGCGCGACCTCTGTGTGCTTTCAAGAGAAAAGTGCTCCTGCGGCAGAACGTTTGTAAGAATGAGCAAGCCGCTCGGCAGAAGCGACGATATGATGATAATCCGCGGCGTAAACGTTTTCCCGTCTCAAATTGAGACCGTCCTGCTCAATGAGGGATATTCGCCCAACTACCGCATAGAGGTGGACAGGGTGAACAATACCGATACGCTCGATATCTTCGTGGAGCTCTCGACCGAGGCCTTTTCCGATACCGTGCGCGACGTTGAGGCAAGAGAGAAAAAGCTTGGAGCCGCGGTAAAGACCATGCTTGGCATTACGCCGAAAATGCACCTTGTCCCGCCGAAGAGCATCGCAAGAAGCGAGGGAAAGGCCGTAAGAGTAATAG
>CAKTED010000064.1 GCA_934546725.1 uncultured Oscillospiraceae bacterium
ACGTTATAAAACTCCGCGCGCGGATACTCAAGGTTCAGATCCATGGACAGCTGCTTGTAGCCGAAGCCCATATCGTTTATCGTATGTATGCCGTCCAGCAGCTCGTCGACGCGGTCGGCGCAGAGAGTGAAGATCATTTCGTTCTCACTCGTGAGCGCGCGCTCAAACTCGCCCGGATCGGGTATGCAGAGATTATACGGCTTATCGCCGTTTATTATCGGAACAACGGAGTTTACACAGGAGCCGACGGTGTCGAACGACGGCTGAACGATCTCTGCCGTGCAGTATTTGACTGCCATCATCAGCTGGCGCAGCTGATCGGGAACGCAGTAAACTACGATGATGTCAGGCTCGAAGGTGCAGGAGGCCAGCGGCGCGAGGGCGAGACCGGGTATATCCTGCCCCTCCTTTATGAGCGGGAAGTTTTTGCGGAAAAATCTGCGGCTTGCCTCCGTTCCGCGCACGAAAAACGAGCTGCCGACGTAATCATAGTCCTCCTCCGTCATTTCACCAAGGCGGAAGGAGATTATGGGCCACAGGCACCAGTGATCCTCGCGGAACATGGCCATGGAGCGCCTGTTCCGGCGGACCTGCGTGAAGGCCTGACATAGCGCCGGGCGCTCGTTCCTGTCACGGGAAGGGATGTAGCAGCCGTCCGGGACCTCGTCGCGGCTGCGCAGCAGCTTTATGGCTATCGGGGCGGATTTGAGATAGAGCAGGTTTTCGAGCTCCCTGCCGATATCGTTGAATTCATTTACTGTATGCATGCGTCTGACCTCCGTATATATGATTTTGCGGTATGACGCTGCCATTATAGCATGAAGCACGGAAAATGTCAGCATAAAACGAAACTTTGATTTAAAATAATTAAAAAAAACGCAATTTAATGGAGCGAAAGCATTTCATACATCCGTGCAAAACAAAAGCCGGGGATAGAGCAAAACTGTGCGGAAAACACAAAAATCATACGAAATTGACATGAATACATGCAAAAAAGCTTCTGAACGCGTATAACTTTTTGTTAATTCGTGCGCATTGCGGGCAAACTGAACCTGTACAGGTAAAGCATTTTCACAAAAAATGAAAGCGGCGAACAGTTCTGTTTGACTTTACCGGAATATGTGATATCATATAAGTAAGATAAAAAGTATTATCGAGCATATAAATGGAAAGCATGCTTTCCCGCCAGCCGAGGGCTGCGGGACTGTGCCGAAAAGCTGATTTTGTAATAAGGCATTGTGTAGACATGTTCTTTGTTTGGAAAGGAGACATATTATGTACGAATTGAAGCCCATGACGGAGCGCGTCAAAAAGATCCGCGAGAAATATCGCACCACCAGACCCAAGGTCGACATAAACCGTTATCGCCTTGTAACCGAGTTTTACATGAACAACCCGCAGCTTACCGGTATCCTCAAGAGGGCCAAGAACCTGCGCAACCTGTTTGAGAACATGCCCGTTCTCGTTAATGAGGATGAGGTCATCGTCGGCTGGCAGGGCGCGACCTACCGCTGCTGCGCTCTTTATCCCGAGACCTCCTTCAACTGGTTCATGAGAGAGCTGCGCGCCGGAACCATTCCCAAGCGCGAGCAGGATCCCTATGATATCGACCCCGAGGATGAGAAGTATCTCCTCGAGACCGGCGATTTCTGGGACAAGAACAGCATGAGCGCCATTGTTGACGAGTACATGCCCCGCTATCATCGCGACCACATGACCGGCAACGGCGTCCTCTTCTTCGGACCGAAGGATAACTGCCAGTCCCCCGTCGGCCACTTCGTCGCAAACTTCTGGACCGCCACTCAGAAGGGCTTCGGCGCCATCCAGAGAGAGGCCGAGGAGAAGATGAGAAAGCTTGAGGAGGACGGTATCTTCGGCGATTCCATCTATCAGTACAACTTCTACCGTGCGGTGTCCATCGTAAGCGAGGGCATCATCCACTGGTCCAGGAGATACGCGAAGGAGTGCGAGCGTCAGGCTGAGCTGGCAAAGACTCCCGAGCGCAGGAAGGAGCTGCTCGAGATGGCAGACTGCCTGAACTGGATCATGGAGAATCCCTGCCGTAACTTCCACGACGCTGTACAGTGCATCTACCTCTATCAGCTCTCCATGTGTATGGACGGCCAGCAGCACGGCATCAGCTACGGACGCGTTGACCAGTATCTCGGCCACTACTATGAGCAGGATATCGCCAACGGAACCATCACTCCCGAGTATGCTCAGGAGATCCTCGACCTGTTCTACCTCAAGGTCGCGGAGTGCAACAAGATCTGGTCCGAAGGCGCAACGAAGTCCGGCCCGGGCTACACCAGCGGCCAGCTCATGACTCTCGGCGGCGTCGATAAGGATGGCAACGACGCAACCAACCCCGTTACATACATGATGCTCCAGTCCGCGGGACGTCTCGTTCTTCACGATCCCCCGCAGGCTCTGCGTATACACGACGGCACGCCCGACGCTCTTTGGGAGGCCGCCATCGAGACCACGAAGCGCGCCGGCGGCGTGCCCACCTTCGAGAGCGACAAGGTCATCATCCCCGCCCTCATGAAGCGCGGCATTCCGCTTGAGGATGCGCGCAACTACTGCCTGAACGGCTGCGTTGAGCCCTCCGTCGGCGGCTACGAGTGGGCGCAGCCCGGCGGCACCGGCACGGAGTCCTACCTCAACATCGCAAACGCGATGCTCCTTGCCATCAACAACGGCATCAACCCCATGAAGATGCCCGATTCCATGCTCTTCGCCGGAGCCGAGGAGGGCGACGGGAAGAAGGACGGCGGCACCAATCCCATGGTTCCCACCGCGAGACAGACCGGTCCCGCTACCGGCTACCTCTATGAGATGACGAGCATGGATCAGGTCCTCGAGGCCGTTAAGACCCAGTTCGACTTCTTCTGCAAGTGGCAGTGCAGCTGCATCAACGCCTGGGAGTCCATGTCTTCCTTCCACAATCCTCTGCCCATGGTCTCCGCTACCCTCACCGGCTGCATGGAGTCCGGCAAGGACTGCCAGTGCGGCGGCGCGAAGTATAACTCCACCGGTAACTCCTGCATCGGTCTCGGCAACGTGGCGGACAGCCTGAACATCATCGACTATGTCTGCTTCCGCAAGAAGCTCGCCACCACGAGAGAGCTTTACGATGCCATCATCAACAACTGGGAGGGCTACGAGGAGCTGCGCCAGATCATCAACGGCAAGGTGCCGCGTTACGGCAACGGCGATCCCGAGGCGGACAAGTACGTCAACTTTACCGCTTCCACCGATGCCAACGCCATCAACCGCGCCACCGGTCCCCGCGGCCGCTTCAGCGCAGGCTGCTACCCGGTCACCGCGAACGTCATCTTCGGCTGGTTCACCTGGGCAACGCCCGACGGACGCAAGTTCGGCGATCCTCTTACCGACGGTATCTCCAACGTTCAGGGCATGGATAAGAACGGCCCCGTGTCCTTCATCAACTCCATCCTGAACTTCGACCAGAGCGAGTACGGCAACGGTACGCTCTGCAATATGAAGTTCCATCCCACGGCGCTCAAGGGCGAGGGCGGTCTGCAGAAGCTCAGAAGCGTTATGCAGACCTACTTCGACGGCGGCGGAATGGAGCTGCAGCTGAACATCGTTTCCAGCGATACGCTCAGAGACGCTCAGAAGCATCCCGAGAACTACAAGGATCTCGTTGTCCGCGTTGCAGGCTTCTCCGCATATTTTGTCGAGGTGTTCAAGGGCTGCCAGGATGACCTTATCCGCAGAACTGAGATGGGTCTGTAAGCCTGCCCCAAAGCACATATTACACATTATATAAAACATTACGCTTTACGGCCGGCGCATTAACGCGCCGGCCGTTGAACGGGACCATTATGACCATTCCTTTCATGGTTATTTGGTGCCTTGAAGCATATGAAGGGAATAGACATAATTATGGAAGAAAAGGTTTTGACTGGAAAATTATACGATATTCAGGGCTTTTCCGTTCAGGATGGCCCCGGCGTCAGGACGACTGCTTTTCTCAAGGGATGTCCTCTGCATTGCCCGTGGTGCCACAGTCCCGAGTCTCAGGCGTTTTACCCGCAGCTGAGCTGGGTGTCCATGCGCTGCCAGGGTACGGAGCTGTGCAAGTCCCGCTGCATCGAAGCGTGCAAAAAGGGCGCGCTCGAGCTGGGCGATACGCGTGAGGATGCCGTGAGCGGCGCGCAGATCCAGATGGTTCACGTCAAGCGCGACCTTTGCGATAACTGCGGCGATTGTGCCGAAGTCTGCTATCCCGGCGCACTGTATATCTGCGGCAAGGATTATACCGTGGACGAGCTCTGCACCCGCCTTCTGCAGGACAGAAAGTTCTATGAGCGCTCCGGCGGCGGCATAACCATTTCCGGCGGTGAGGCACTGTGCCAGGTGGATTTCGTCGTTGAGGTGCTGAAGAGAATGAAGGCGGAGGGGATCCACACCGCGCTTGACACCACGGGCTTTGCCTCGTGGGAGACGGTCGAAAAGGTCCTGCCCTACGTTGACCTTTACCTCTACGATCTCAAGCATATGGACAGCGCGAAGCACGAGGCGATGGTCGGCGTACCCAACGAGCCCATCCTCCGCAACGCCCGCAACCTTGCGGCCGCCGGCAAAAAGCTCCAGGTGCGCATACCCGTTATCCCCATGTTCAATAACGACGAGGATAATATCCGCAAAACGGCTGAGTTCTGCATGGAGCTTGGCGACGCGGTGGAGGTGGTCCAGCTGCTTCCGTACCATAACCTCGGAGTAACGAAGTATCTCCGCATAAGCGACCAGCCCGTCGCGGAGGCAACTCCCCCGAGTGACGCTTTCATGGAGAAGCTCAAAAAGATCATGGAGGACTGCGGCCTGAAGCACGTCACGATCCACTGATAAACCGTATATTTAAGGAACTGCTTAACGAGATAGTAGCAGTTCCTTAATTTTTTGGACGACGGATTTTTTGCATAAATTGGCTGAAGCTGTTGACTTCCTGAAAAACGTATGATATATTTATTCAGTAAATTCATAGAATGGCTGAAATATGCGCAGTTTAAGAGGGTACGTGGATTTGAGCCGTTGTGATGGATGAGTGAATATCCCGGCAAACCTGTCGAAAGGCAGGGACGCAAAGCTAAAGGGGCTTCAAATATAAAGCCAGCCAGCTGCACAGTGAAGGTGTGATAGCCGTATGGCTTTCAATTGTGGCCTGCGGTTCTGCGTTTGGCGGAACTGTGGGTCATTGCATTTTGCGGCCAGACAATTCTTGCGCTTTAAACAATAAAATCCGGAAAGGAAACACAGTTGTGAAGGAAACACGGCATGGCGAGGTCATTGAAATTGACCTGAAAAAGCTTTTTCTCGCATATCTGCACAGGTTTTGGCTTATCATTCTCTGCACACTGGTGGTTGGCGGCGGCGTTCTGCTCTACAGCGTGCGCTTCATAACTCCGCTGTATCAGGCGAGCATAACGGTGTATGTCCATAATGTCCGCAGCGGCGAGAGGATAGACTATATCTCCGGCAGTAATCTTCAGGCCTCTCAGCAGCTGGTCAATACATATTCCAATATAATCAAGAGCGATACCGTGCTCGAGAAGGTCATTGAAACGGCTGGGGTGGAATATACTCCGGATGATATGCGCAGCCTTCTCAGTACGAGCCAGGTCGGGGAGACCGAGATATTCAACGTTTATATCACACACCCGGATCCGGAGATGGCCGCCTACCTTGCAAACGCCGTTGCGGAGGTCGCCCCGGCGGAGATAGAGGGCTTCGTTGAAGGCAGCTCCGCAAAGATAATCGATTACGCAAAGGTCCCGTCGGGCCGAAGCTATCCCAGCTACAGCCGGAATACGCTGCTCGGCGCGCTCATCGGCGCCGCACTTGCCATAATCTACATAACGCTGCGTTATATGTTCGACGTCCGCATCAAGGACGAAAACGACCTTACGGCCATTGCCGATATCCCCGTTCTCGGCCAGATCCCGAGCTTTGACTATACCTCGTCGGGGAAGAAGAGCTATTATGCCTCGCCATACGGCTATGAGCAGGGCAAAAAGGAGGCGTAAGACGTGGCTTTGAGAAAAAAACATACCGGCAGCACCTCGCTCATCGCGGAGGAGCGCCGCTTCATACTTTCGCAGAAGAGCAGCTTTTTCATACGCGAGGCGTATAAAACGCTGCGCTCGAACACCATGTTTGCCCTTGCGGACCAGGACGGCAGCAAGGCGGTGCTGCTCACATCGTCCCTTCAGGGCGAGGGAAAAAGCATAACGGCGCTCAACCTTGCAATATCCTTTGCCGAGGCAGAAAACCGCGTTATCCTCATTGACTGCGACCTGCGCCGCCCTAAAATTGCGCGTCTGCTTGATAAAAGCTCGCCGGTTGGTCTCAGCAATCTGCTGCTTGCGCCATCGCGGCTTGAGGAGGCTATTACTCCCAGCGGAGTTGACAGGCTTGACGTTATACTTTCCGGAGATATTCCGCCGAACCCTTCGGAGCTTCTCGGCTCGGCTCGCATGACGGCGCTGCTCGAGCAGCTTCGCAGGCGCTATGATTACATAATTCTTGATACCCCGCCTGTAAACATGGTAACGGATGCGGCGGTTCTCGCTCCGCGCAGCAGCGGCGTGCTCTTCGTTGTCCGCGCCGGGCGGTCGGAGCGCGGACAGGTGCTTCAGGCAGTGGAGCAGCTGCGATATGCTCAGGCGAAAATGCTGGGCTTCGTGCTGGACGATATATCCGCAGGCGGCGGCCGGTACGGCTATGGCAAATACAAATATAAAAAATATGGTCGCTACGGTCGTTACGGTGGTTATGGCCGCTATGGCTATTACGGCGGCTACGGCTACGGCAGCGGCAGAAAGAAAGACACGGGAGATGCGTCAAAGTGACTGATCTGCACACCCATATACTCCCTGAAATGGACGACGGAGCAAAGAATGTGGAGATGAGCCTCGAGCTTTTGGAAATGGAAACGAAGCAGGGCGTCGACACGGTTGTCCTCACGCCCCACTTTTACCGGGACAGGGAGGAACCGGAGCACTTTCTCGCCCGCCGCGCTGCCGCGCTGCAAAAGCTTGAAGCGGCGATGGCCGGGCTTCCGGCGGAGCGGCGCCTGCTGCTGCCGGAGCTGCACCTTGGCGCGGAGATCGCCTGGGTGCCGAACCTTGCAGAGTGGCCGGAGCTTTCGCGGCTCTGCCTTGGCTCGAGCCGGTACTTCCTGCTGGAGCTTCCATCCCGCCCGTGGACGGATCAGCTTGTAAATCAGCTCTATGAGCTTTCGGGCAGAACCGGGCTTGTTCCGGTTCTTGCCCATATCGAGCGGTATCTGAAAAATCAGCAGCCGCAGCATATCGAGGCGCTGCTCGACCTTGGCGTTCCGGTGCAGGTCAGCGCGGAGCCGCTGCTGCACACAATGCAGCGCGGCGCGGTGCTCCGCCTCCTGCGGGAGCGGAAGGCGCAGCTTATCGCATCGGATGCTCACGACCCGGTTTCCCGCCCGCCGAACCTCGGCCGGGCACTTTCGGAGGTGGGCCGCAGGCTTGGCCGCGGCAAGGCCTCGTCCCTCGCCGCGCGGTGCGACGATATCAT